>JAKEHD010000437.1 GCA_022615215.1 Blastocatellia bacterium | reverse complement strand
GAATAGGCTGACGGGACCAGTCCTTTCCGCCTGAAGGCGGTACTCTGAACTCCGTTTTACTCCCTGACTGTAAGGCTTCCAGGTCAACTGGCACAAGTCGTTTTATAAGAAAAAACTGCGTGTCGGATATGAACTGAAGAGCATCTTTCGAGCGTAGTAACGAGGTTGATGCGCGTCACCGTCAACACCTCACCCGGCGGTGGCCTTGTTCTTCCTGAGCGGCTTCAGGTGTTGCACGCGGCACGCCGATTGATTTCATGGAGGTGCTGAAATGGCCTCACAAACAGAATTCCAACCCTCTTCCAGGTTTCGAGCAAACAGCAGGAGCGCGAAGTTCACTCCTCGTAATAAGTATCTGCCTGACTCTTTCAGAGAAAGAGCCGGAGGAATCGCCCTCTGTATAATACTTCTTATCTTGCCGGGACCATTGGCCACGATGCGAGCGAAAGCCTTTACCGCTCACTACGGCGGCGTCTCCATCAACTCACTGCAAAGCGCACAAGACACGCGGAAGCTTTCGCCGGACAAACCCGTTGAGAGAGAGCTTGCCGCAGGTGAAATCCATCACTACCAGATTACTGTCGCTGCCGGGCAGTTTCTGCATGTGAGTCTGGATCGGCGGGGATTGAATCTCTATATGGCTCTCTTCACTCCCGAAGGCAAGAAGTTGTTCGAAGTAAACAGGGCTCCCTATCCCGGAAATCTCATTCCCATACTTTATGTGGCGGAAGCTTCGGGCAACTATCGGCTGGAGGTGAGCTTGCGGGTCGGCGATAAAGGGCCGGGGCGTTACAAAGTAAGCGTCGAAGAGTTGAGAACGGCAACCGATAGGGAACGCAGCCAGGTTCTCGCCGAGTGGACTTATGTTGAAGGGCAGCATTTATTCGAGGAAGGCACAGCCCAATCGATGCGAGAGTCAATCGAAAAGCTTGAAGAGGCCGTGTCGCTCTACACGGCGCTCGGCAACCGCCGTAGCGAAGCCCTTGCGCTCGGCTTCATAGGGCTGAATTATTTCAAACTGGAAGAAAAACAGAAAGCGATTGACTGCTACGCTCGGGCGCTGGCGCTCTTTCGGGATATAGGCGATCACAACCTCGAAGCCATCATGCTCAACAACATCAGGATGGCCTACCTCAATATGAGCGACTTCAGGAAGGCGATTGACTATTTCAATGAGGCGTTACCGGTCTTGCGGGCCGAGGGCAATCGTGGAAGCGAAGCCACTACGCTAAACAACATCGGAGTAGCCTATTACAGGTTGAATGAGTATCGGAAGGCGGCTGACTATCTCAATCAGACACTGCCGCTCTATCGAGCCATCGGTTACCGACGCGGGGAAGCCCTCTCGCTTCACAACATCGGCCAGTCTTACTCCCTTATAGGCGAATGGCAGAAAGCACTTGAGTACTTCGATCAGGCGCTTCCTGTCGCGCGAGCCATAGAGAACCGCCAGATGGAAGCAAACCTTTTGCTGGCCATCGGAGGGGTATATTCCTCCCTGAGCGAGCATAAGAAAGAGTTGGACTATTACAACCGGGCGCTTCCGGTCTTTCGTGAAATCGGTGATCGCAGAGCCGAAGCCAATGTGCTCGCTCGTCTCGGGCGGATGAGCCGCCTTTCGGGCGAAATCCAGAAGGCGTTTGACCAGTTTAATCAGTCGCTCTCCATAAATCGTTCCATCACCAATCGCCTGGGCGAAGCCGTCGTGCTTCGAGATATAGCCCGGCTTCACGAGGTTCTCGGCGAAAAGCAGAAAGCGATTGAATACCTGAACCAAGCGCTGCCGATTCTTAGCGACATCGGCAGCCGGGGTGTCGAAGCCGCAGTGCTGAACGATTTAGGGGAAGTCTACGCTTCATTGGGCGAATATCAGAAGGCGCTCGATTATTCGAATCGGGCGCTCGAAATTTATCGCGGCACGGGTTACCGTATCGGCGAAGCGCAGGCGTTATACAGCATAGCCCGTATCCATCGCGGCGAGGGCAACCTCATCGCAGCCCGCACCCATAGCGATGCGGCGCTCCGCCTTGTTGAAGCGCAGCGCAGTAAGGTTGCAAGCCCCGAAGCGCGCGCTTCTTACTTTGCCTCTGTGCAAAACTATTACGATCTCAACATCGACCTTCTCATGCAACTGCACAAACAGAGTTCGTCTGAAAGGTTCGACTCCGTAGCACTTGAGACAAACGAGCGCGCTCGCGCTCGCAGTTTGCTCGAACTTCTGGCCGAGGCACGCGCAGATATTCGACAGGGGGTCGACCCTGAACTGCTGGATCGCGAACAATCGCTCGGCGAGTTGCTCAATGTCAAATCGGTACGCCAGACGCAACTTCTCAGCGGCAAACACACTCCTGAGCAAGCCTCGGCAGCGACTAAAGAGATAGAATCGCTCCTGACCGAATACCAACAGGTGCAGGCGAGAATTCGCGCTACAAGCCCGCGATATGCTGCCTTGACCCAACCCCAGCCCGCAAGCTTGAAAGATATTCAGCAACAGGTTCTGGACCGAGACACACTGCTTCTGGAATATGCGCTCTCGCGTGAGCGCAGCTACGTGTGGGCGGTCTCGAAGGATTCAATAGCAAGTTTCGAACTGCCCGGGCGCGAGGAGATCGAAGCGGCAGCGCGCCGATTTTATGAATTACTGCGAAGAGGCGATTCAGGACGCGGGGAGTTTGAAGAAGCGGCTGCCGCTCTGTCGCGGATGTTGCTTGCTCCTGTTGCCGACCGCTTGGGGACGAAACGGCTTGTGATTGTGGCCGACGGAGTGTTGCACTACATCCCATTTGCTGCGCTTCCATTGCCTGAGACGCAGAAACGCGGGGACACCGAAATGCGTGGAGATAATATTCTCCGCGTCCCCGCGTCCCCGACTCGTAGTCGAGTCAACCGTCCCCTCGTCGCTTATATGCCGCTTTTTGCCGAACACGAAATCGTCACCCTGCCGTCTGCTTCCGTCCTTGCAGAGATGCGGCGCGACCTGGCCGAGCGAAAACCGGCGCAAGGAGCCGTGGCCGTGTTTGCCGATCCGGTTTTCAGTCGCAATGATTCCCGACTCAGACCGGGAAGGAGGGAGAGAGAGACGGATGAACCGATTTTAGGGGTCGACCTCCAGCGGGCAATGAGGGATGTGGGAGTCGATGGTGAGAGGTTTCCGCGATTGCTCTTTTCACGACGAGAGGCGCGGGCCATTACCGGAACTGTTGCGAGCGGGAAAGCGATGAATGCGCTCGATTTTCAGGCCAGCCGGGCAACGGTTGAGGGTGCCGACCTGAGCAACTACCGTGTGATCCATTTCGCCACGCACGGACTCATCAACAATCAGCATCCTGAACTCTCAGGCATAGTACTTTCGCTTGTCGACCGGGATGGGAACCCGCAGGACGGATTCCTTCGGCTGCACGAGATATATAATATGAAACTGTCGGCAGATCTAGCGGTGTTGAGCGCGTGTGAGACGGCGCTGGGCAAGGAGATTCGGGGCGAAGGGCTGGTAGGGCTGACTCGCGGATTCATGTACGCCGGTGCATCGCGGGTGGTGGCAAGTCTATGGAAGGTGGATGACGCGGCGACGGCTGATTTTATGAAGCGGTTCTATACGGGGATGTTCGTCAAAAAACTGAGACCTGCGGCGGCGCTCAGAGAAGCACAGGTCGAGATGTGGAAGCAAGAGCGTTGGCGCTCGCCCTACTACTGGGCCGCGTTCGTGCTGCAAGGAGAATGGAGATAAGCCGTCGGCTATCAGCCATCAGCTTTCAGCTTTCAGACTAAAGAGCGGATGGCTGACGGCTGATAGCTGATTTTGCCTTTTACCTTGAAGAGAGAGTGGACATTAACCCACGACGCTTTCGATAAGCTGCTGGCGCAGTTTGACGATGATGTTGAACGCGCGGCTGAAGGGTACGAGCTTACGCGCTCGCGGCTGATTAAATTCTTCGAGTGCCGGAGTTGTAACTTGTCGCGTGAGTTGGCCGATGAAGTGATGAATCGAGTCGCCCGCAGGGTTGATGAAGGAGAAGAGATCGCCCGGCAATCGCTTTCGAATTACTTTTACTCGGTCGCGCGCTATGTCCTGCAAGAGCACCGGCGAGGCCCGGAAAGGAGAGCCTCGTCGCTTGAGACGCTTACGCCTGCCGAGCATCCGTCGGAAAATCCGGCCGTGATAGAGGAAGATATGCTTGCCCGCCGCCGTCGAGAGCGGAGGCTCGAATGCCTGGAATCGTGTTTCGAGAAGCTTCCCCGTGAGACGCGCGATATGATCGTTTCATATTACGAGGAAGAGGAAGGCGCTCGTGTGGCCGGACGCAAACTGCTGGCCGAAAACCTCGGGATATCGTTGAGTAATCTGAGGATGCGCGCCCACCGCATAAGAGAGAGGCTCGATAAGTGCGTCTCCGATTGTCTCGACCCTGATGCGGGCGGGTGAAATGGATTTGCTGTTTCTGCATTAATATGTGGAGGGCGAAATGGAAAACGAGGTCATCAAAGAAGAGTTGTTGACCAGATATCTCCTCGGCCAATTGAGCGATGAAGAGCAGAAACATATCGAAGAAGACTACTTCGTCGATGATGAATCTTTCGAGCGCCTTCTGGCCGCCGAGCGCGATCTTATAGACGCTTACGTGCGCGGGGAGCTTTCCGAGGCGGACGGCGAGCGGTTCGAGAATTATTTCCTCTGCACAGAGGATCGCCGCGAGAGAGTGGAGCTCGCCCGCGAGTGGAGGAGTTTTGTCGCCAGAGTGTCGGCGGCCAGGCCGAAAGATGAGCCTGCGCGACTCTCTCTCCGGCGCAGGTTTCCAGGCATCAAGAACCCCTGGGTGCTTCTCCCTCTTGCGGCCACTGTATTGCTCCTGCTGGGCGCGGGATGGTTGATGATCCGAATGCTCAGTTTGAACCTGAAGCTGGAGCAAATGCAACAAGAAAGGGCCGCCTACGAGAGAAAAGAGCGAGAGCTTGAGCAGCAGGTGGCCGATGAGCGCCAACTTAGCGAACAGCTTCGCGATGAACTGGAGCGCACTCGGCGCGATCTGGAGGATCAAAGCCAGATTGCGCCATCGCAGTCAAGCATAGTTTCATTCGTCCTCAGCCTGGGGCTTACAAGGGGCGAGGGCGGAGGCAGGAGGCTCGTCATCCCGCCCCACGCAAAACAGGTCCGTCTGCAACTCCGTTTCAATGTCAGCGACTACAGCAGCTATAGCGCATCGATTGAGGACGAGGAAGGCCGCCGGGTGTTGAGCCGTTCGGGATTGAAAGCCTTATCGAGCAACGGCGGCAAGAGAGTCGTTTTAACAGTCCCTGTCGGCGCGTTGGGCGACGAAGACTATATACTGACTCTCGGCGGAGTCGCTTCCACAGGCGAACTGGAAAGCGTGGCGGAATATTCATTCAGCGTCGTAAAGAAGCGAAAATAAGGCAAAAGTAAAAAGGCAAAAGGCAAAAATAAACACATTCAACCCTTACGTTTCCGCATAACTTCTTGCTCAGGAAATTCTTGAAGTTGTAGCGCCTGCATCTTCATGTCTCCTTCTCTCCAGCAATTCTTGGTTTAGCCTGATGACGCCGTCTCAGTGTATCGGGTGTGGTTCCTTAAAGTCGGTCACCTGGCAGAGATGATACCATCTCATTCGACCGGTTTTTGAGAACCACACCCCCGTGTATCCGCATCGCTTCGGCCGCACCACCTCCTCACCTCTTCACTTTTGCCTTTTTACTTTTTACTTTTGCCTTATCTCAGGTGTTATGTTTTTCCATTTTTCTCACCTTAATGAATGGGAGGGCCGATAAATCATCGGCCCGGCGGGCGAAATGTTGTTCCGGTCTTGCAATCAGTCATCGGAGGGAATTTCCAGGCGCTCTATTCCGAAACTGCTGATGAGGCCGGAAACCGAATGAAGGAAAAACGATATGAGGTTCAGGAAAAGAATTCAAACTCTATTATTGATAGTTACGGCGCTCGCGCTCGCATTTGTAAATCTGCCGGTCAAGGCTCAACTGCAAACCGGGAGACTGGAAGTTGTGATCAAAGATGAAGAGGGCGCTAAATTGCCTGCCGCTGCCGTATCCGTTAGCGGTGGCCTGATTAATAGAACCTCCGTCACCGATGCCACAGGGACGGCCCGATTCCTTGTTCTGCCTCCCGGAACCTATAAAGCAACAGTTACCCTCGATGCGTTTAACGGCGTCGTGCAGGAAAATATAGATATAAAAAGTGGAGAGACTGAAACTATTTGTCTGACTCTGACGCTGGCGGAAGTTTCTGATGAGTTGATCGTCACCGCCGAAGCGCCCATAGTCGACGTCACTGAGATCGTGTCCGATGCCATCCTCGACGAAGAGAAGCTCTTGAAAATTCTGCCGACAAGGAGCTTTCAGGATACTATCTTTCTCATCACGAAGCCTCTGCCCGAAATCAAGCACCCTATGGCGATAGTGGCTCCTTCCGGCGACTTTCCCGCCAAGATCATGTGGGGCGGCGAAGGCCCGCCCCCAAACGGCTTCTGGGCATCCGCGCCCTGTTCTTTCTGGGGTCTCGAGATATCAGGGTTCCAAAACGGTATCGAGGTGACTCCATCCGGCGCGGGCACTACCATAGCCTACTGCAACCTGCTTAACAATAGCGGCAATGGCGCTCTCTTCGACTTCTCCGGGTCGCCCCAGAGCGACGATTACTCAGGCGGGATTTTCAACAGCAAGTTATCCTGGAACGACATTGGAGCCACAATAATCGGCGAAAGGGTGGTAATCATACAAAACAACGAGTTCAGCAACAATCGGGGCGAAGGTGTACGCATTCAGAATTCATCCAATGGTTGGTTTGGAGGGGCAGAACCCGGACTGGGCAATGTAGTTGGCGCAAACGGCGATGGAATGTCTCTGATCGACTCATTCAACTGGACTATTCAGGGCAACTACTTAGGCACGAATCTCAGGCTCGAAAATTTCGGCAACCGGGGTGCAGGCATCGGGCTTGCCGGAAATTCTTCCAACAACACTATCGGGAGCGACTCCTTCAGGGCCAGCAACGTGATTGCCCATAACGAGTACGGCATCATCGCCGTCAACGGCACTGTCGGAAATCTCTTCCTCTTCAATCAGATATTCAAGAACGTGAGTTTGGGCATAGACCTCAACTTCGACGGCGTCACGCAGAATGATCCATTAGACCCGGATGGCGGCGCTAACAGGTCGCAGAACTATCCCGAATTGACATCCGCCACAGCCTCCGATACAGAGACACGTATTCGGGGCGGGTTGTTCAGCCGGCCAAATACAGATTTCTTAATCCAGTATTATGTAAGCGCCGAGGGCGATTCGTCAGGTCACGGCGAGGGACAAACCCCGCTCGGCTCTCGCAGGGTGACGACCAATGGGAGCGGCTTTGCAGACGTGAGCGCCTTCCTTCCCTTTATGCTTCCCGGCGGACAAATCATCACCGCGCTTGCGACCAACCTGACAACGAACGACACATCCGAGTTCTCGCCGGGCGTGCAGATTACGGGCGACGGGCAGCCGGAGCTCGAACTGACCAAGACGGGGCCTGAAAACGCGGTCTGCGATACGGATATAACCTACACGATCACGGTTCGCAACACGGGCACGGCGGCAGCCGTCGGGGTCCGCGTGATAGATGATCTGCCCAAGTGCATCGGAGATGAAGTGGAAGTGACCACCTCGCAAGGTTTCTCATACCCTGCCAGTGTAGACACCTTCGGGGTAGTTACTATTCTGGGCAGGATGGATCCGGGCGCTACTGCGACCATCACCGTCAAAGCCCGGTTGACTAAAGACTGTTTCGGCGCGGTCAAAAGCTCCGCCGAGGTCATAGCTGAAGGGGATGCGAATGCCTCGAACAACCGAGATGATGTCAGCACGAATGTCGAGTGCGTCAAAATCACTGACATATCCGTGCAGGGCAAGCATGTGATTGTGAGCGGCATAGGATTCGAGAAGGGCGATACGATAGAGGTCAACGGAGAAGACCCCAAGAAAACGAAGTTCTTGAACTCAGGTACGCTCGTGGCCAAGAAAGGAACCAGACTGCTTCTGGGCTGCGACCCCGCGAATCCGGGAAGGACGGACGTTATAAATTTGAGAAGGCGTCGGCCCGATGGCAATGATGCGATATTGGACACGCAGGCTTTCGCCACCTGCCCGTAGCGCGTTTTATCTCTTTTCATAGCGGGCGGGACGCTCCCTCAATGCCTCGCCCGCTTTCACTTCGCCGCTGATGAGATGTTTTTCCGATTTTGAAGAGTGTGAATGAATCACTTATCCAACGCCCTGCCATCGCGCAGCAACGGTCTGAATAAGCCGTGTCCGAAAAGGAGAACGTCATGAAAAAGAATCTATGGCTTCCAATATCGCTATTAGCCATTGTGTTGTTGATAGTTCAATCCTTGATACCGATTATCACAACAGCGCGCGCTGAGACCGAGCGAGCCATCTCCAAAACAGCGCCAACGCCGCTCGCTTCTCTGAGCGATGAGATTGCCCTTCGCGCCGCTCGTCGGGGCAATCCCTGGATTAACCTCACCGATGGCCGAGAGTTGCTGACCGCCTACACAGGCGATCAACACGCCGCCTGGGCTTTGGAGAGCAATCAGGCTCAGGGGCTGTCGCTCGCTTCGGACGATTTCGATGAAGACGGCACGCAAGACCTTGTATGCGGATACAGGGCTGCTGACGGAACGGGCATACTCACTCTGCATCGGGGCAATGTGGACTCTATTTTTCCAAACACCCCGGAGGCTCAACTCAGACGCAATCGAGGCGAGTTCACCGATGCGCCGTTCCTCTCGCCTGCCCGCGTGTTCGAGATGCCCGTAGCCGCAGAGTTCCTCGGCGCGGGAGATTTCGACGCAGACGGGCATCGCGATGTGGTGGCTGCTTCTTCAACGAGTGAGGCGTTGTACCTGCTAAAAGGCGACGGGCAGGGAGGACTCGGCGAGGCTGAAATAATCCAACTGCCGGGCAGGGTGACGGCCCTGACGGTGGGAGATGTGAATCGAGCAGACAGCTTTGCGGATGTGGTCGTGGGGGTCAACGGCGAATACGGCCCGCAGGCGCTCGTGTTTCAGAATTTCGATGGTGCGCTGCGAAACGAGCCTGAGACGATCATTCTGGCAGCCGAGGCGAGGAGTTTTGCGATAGGGCAGTTGGATGATAGCTATGAGTATGACCTAGCGATAGCGGCAGGGAGCGAGTTGCTGATAGTGAAAGGGAGAAACCGGCTCATGGGAGTGGCCGAGCCAGCGACGATGAGCCGAAGGGATTTCCCATTTAAGATCAGCGCGATAGCGATAGGCGAGTTCATGTGGGAAGGCGAGCATGCGTCAGACATAGCAGTGATGTCGGAAGACGGGAGGGTGCAATACCTGAGACGCGATTCGGGACGCGGCGAAAATCTGCAATCTGCAATCCGCAATCTGCATTCAGAGGGCGAAGAATGGGAGGTGATGAATGAAGCGAGGGTGGCAGAGGTTGCGCCGCAAGGCGAGAGGGCGGGCCGTCGCGTGATGGCTAAGGTGAAGGTGTCGAGCCACGCGACGGATGATCTAGTGGTGATGGAGGGGGCGAGCAATCAGATGCGGATAGTGAGCGGAGGGCCGGGCAGCAGGCAACCGTTGCACGAGGTGACGGGGCTGGATGTGTCGGGAGAAGCAGTGGCGGTGTTGCCGATGAGATTGAACCGGGATGGGTTGAGCGATCTTGTGATGCTGAGGAGCGATGGCGGAGGGTTGAGCATGGCGATGACAGCGCCTATGAGTACCTTTACGGTGACTGGCGCTAACAACAGCGGCCCCGGATCTTTAAGGCAGGCAATTCTGGATGCCAATGCCGTTCCCGGCCTGGACGCGATACACTTCAATCTTACATTCGGATCGCGAACGATAACGCCACAAACCGCATTGCCTGAAATCACCGAATCGGTGACTATAGATGGAACGACTCAGCCGGGCTTTGCAGGTAAACCGTTAATAGAATTGAGCGGAAACGTAACCGCACGAGCGCATGGGTTGGACATCAGGGGCGGAGCCACTGTGGTGCGAGGGCTTGTTATCAATAAGTTCTTTGGTGATGGAATCGTAGTAAATACTAAAGGAGGAAACAGGGTTGAAGGGTGTTTCATAGGCACCAATGTCAGTGGTACTGCTGCATTGGGCAATACCACGGGCGTTGAAATCGATGATGCGCCTTCAAATACAATCGGAGGAACAGAAGCTGCAGCAGGTAATCTCATTTCCGGCAACGGAGTTCCGAACATATTAATCTTTGGTAATAGTGCCCGTGATAATCAGGTGCAAGGCAACAAGGTCGGCACTGATTTCAATGGCAAGAGCGAACTGTCAGGGAACCGCGCTGGCGTAGGTATCGTAGCTCCCAACAACACAGTTGGAGGCTCAACATCGGGGGCAGGTAACCTGATATCGGGTAACGTTATAGGTATCATTTTGGGTCTCCTCACTTTCGGTGACGATGACATAGTAAGCACTACGGGAAATCAGATAATGGGCAACCGCATCGGCACTGATATGAGCGGCGTTGCTCCTCTGCCTAATAGCGAGGAGGTGCATTGCCGGCCAAGCGTATCACACAATCTTATCACACTCAATACCATTGCATTTAACAAGAGAGGTGTTTTTGGCGAGGCTTCCAGCACCGACAATTTCATTACCGTCAATTCCATCCACTCCAATAAAGAACTGGGAATTGATCTTTTCCCTAATCCTGGAGTCACTGACAATGATGGGCCGGGCGACCCCGACAGCGGCGCAAACACGCTGCAAAACTTTCCCATGCTGGTTGAAACCAGGGATGATAACGGCACCTGCGTCATTAAGGGCGTTCTCGAAAGCAAGCCCTCAACCAAATTCAGAATTGAATTCTTCGCTAACCGCGAGCCTGACCCTTCAGGCCACGGCGAGGGCGAAACCTCCATCGGCGCCATAGATGTAACGACCGATCCGCAAGGCAGGGCTGAATTCGATTTCCCCGCTCCCCAGGGCGCTGGCCCTTACTTTTCCTCCACTGCCACTGACCCCGAAGGCAACACCTCCGAGTTCTCTGGCAAAATCGGGAGATGCCCGACTTCTACCGTCACCACCACCGCACCCGGCGGCGACGGCTCACTGGCCGAGGCCATTCCGGAGGGAGGGTATATTGTCTTCAACATACCCACGACTGACCCTGGCTACGATCCTGCCACCAACACCTGGACTATGTCCCCTCAAACCCCTCTCCCTAATGTCTCTGTCCCTGGCACCGCTATCGACGGCAAAACCCAGCCCGGATTCAAAGACAAACCTGTGATCGTCATAGACGGCTCTCGCCTTTCAGGCTTTTCGTCCAACGGCTTCCACATCACTGCTGACAATTGCATCATTGCCGGCATTTCCATTGTCGGCTTCCCGGGCAACGGCATTTTTATTACTGATCCTGCCACTCGCGCTTACATCTATTGCTGCCTGCTCGGCGTTCACCCCTCTGGCGAGGCAATGGGTAACGGCTTGTTTGGAGCCGCTGTCACCAACTCTTCCAATAACACCTTCTCAGGCAACACCATTTCTGCCAACCGCCGGGGCGGCTTCCTCGCCGAGGAACCAGGGTCGAGCGGTAACCTCATAATCAATAACAAGATCGGCACTGACTGCACCGGCACTGTCGCTATGGGCAATCAGGGTGCGGGGGTTGGCTTATTCGACGCGCCGGGAAACTACGTCTCTGGAAACCTCATTGGGGCTAACAGCGGCGACGGAGCCGTGATCGGCGGGAGCGGGGCGACCGACAACATCTTTTCCGAGAATCAATTCGGCTCCAACTTCGAAACCTTCGATGGAGTGGTCTCGCCCTCAAGCCTCAATGCCGTCAGGGGATTGCTCGACCTCGGCAACCTCGGCGCAGGCATCCGCGTGGAATTCGGGGCTACAGGCAATCAGATTCGAGATAACCTGTTCGCCTTCAATCGCCTCGCGGCAATAGCCGCCAAAAGCGCGACCGGCAATGAGTTTCGCGGGAACAGGATGTTCTCTAACGCTTTGGGCATTGACCTCAACTCCGACGGGCCTACGGCGAATGACTCAGGAGACGCAGACGGGGGAGCCAACAACGGCCAGAACTATCCTGAGTTGACCTCAGCCTCGCAAACCAACAGCACTGCTATTCGTGGCGCGCTCAACAGCAGGCCCAATACTTCTTACATATTGGAGTTCTACTCAAGCTCGGCGTGTAACGGGTCTGGATTCGGAGAAGGAGAGTACCTGATAGGCACGGACGTTGTGACGACCGATGGCAGCGGCAACGCCGAGATAGATGTGACGCTGGAAGTGACAGTCCCGACAGGGCAGAAGATAACAGCGACAGCGACAGACCCTGATGGAAACACGTCGGAGTTTTCGCGGTGCCTTGAGGTGACGGGGACTGGCAGGGCGGACATAGCGTTGAGCATGAGCGGGCCTGCAAACATAAGCGCGGGGCAGACGATTACCTACACGATAGAAGCGAAGAACGAAGGACAGGCGAGCGCGCTGGAAGCGAGGGTGACGGATGAGATGCCCGCGTGTTTGACGGAGATATTCTGCGATGTGAGTCAGGGGAGGAGCACGGTAGTAGGCAATCGTGTGATAGCCGATCTGGGGATAATAAACCCCGGAGAGGCTGTAACGATGACGATCACAGCGACAGTGACAGAAGGGTGCGAGGCGGGGTTTAGCAACACAGCGAGGGTAGTGGCACTAAGCGACACGAACGCGACGAATGATACAGCGACGGCGAGCACAGGGATAGGGCCGCCGGTGCCGCAGCCGCAGATAACGAAGCTGAAGAAGAAGGGGACCAGCAAGGTGATCGTAACGGGAGAGAACTTCCAGAGTGGAGCGAAGATATGTGTGATAAAGGGGAATGGAGCGGAGGTGGAGGCAAACAAGACGAAGTTCAAAGGGGCGATGAAGTTGAAGGGAACCGGAGTGAGCCTTGAGCCAGGAGACAGGGTAGTAGTGAAGAACCCTGATGGAGGGAGGTCGGGCGAGTTTCTCTTCACGGGCTAGAGGGGGCGCGGCCTGTGATATGGCATCGTGGATTTATCGGCGAATTGATGCGAATTCGCTCAGATATTGTTATCCTTTCGCGATCTCTCGCGTCAATTCGTGGTTGAGTAGTTGTTTTCGTTATCAATTGTTATAATTCAGGAGCAAACCATGTGGCGAGGACAACTATGGCGACAACATCCGATACACAATTGACTGTGATTCGCACCGAGCGCGGGCTGTCTATTGCCGACACTCGAATCACTCTTTATGATGTAATGGATTATTTAAGAGCGGGCTGGCCGCCCAAGCTTATTCGAGACCGCCTCGATCTCACCGATCAGCAGATCAATGATGTGATAGGTTACATCAAGACTCACCACGATGAGGTAGAAGCAGAATATCAAACAGTTCTCGAAACCGCTCAACAGATCAGGCAGTATTGGGAAGAGAGAAATCGCGACCGCGAAGCCCGAATCGCAAACCTGCCTGCGCCGCAGGGACAGGAAATGATTCGAGAGAAATTGCGTGCTTTGAAAGACAAGGTTGAGTCGACCGGATGATTATTCTGGTTGACCATAATGTTGAAGGGCAGGCGCTTCTTTTGTGGGGCACGCTTGCAGCGCAGGGATGGCTCGATCTTATCCCCTTAAAACTTGCTACCTTTTCTGATGTGGGATTGCCTTATGACAGCCGCGATCGTGAAGTCTGGCTGTTTGCGCAAGCGCGCCGGATGATTCTTCTTACAGGCAATCGCAGTATGAAAGAAGAGGACTCATTAGAGCAGACAATCCGCGAGGAAAACAGACCGACATCGCTTCCTGTGATCACCCTGAGCGACCCGGCCCGAGTTGATGAAAAGGATTATCGGGAACGGTGCGGCAGCCGCTTGATAGAAGTGGTTATCTACCTCGATCACTACCTGGGAGCGGGTCGCGTCTTTATCCCCTAGTGGTGCTTGGCAGAAGTTTTCCATCACGTAGGGGCAGACCTATGTGTCTGCCCAAGACCAGGGCGCACACACAGGTGCGCCCCTACGCCTGTTGGATTATTTCCGCTTGGCACCACTAGGTTCGCCTTCCTGCTGACGGTTTGAAAGATATAGGGCCAACCTGAATTTCAAAATCTCAAGTTCCAAAGTTGCAGTCCCCTACCGTAGCCTCTACAATTCCCTTTCGAGTCGAACGGTTTATAAGAAAAAACTGCGCGTCGTATAAGAACCGAAGATCGTCTGACGGGCGTAGTTTCGAAGTCGGTAAGCGTCACCGTCAACACCTCACCCGGCGGTGGTCTTGTTCTTCCTGAGCGGCTTCACGTGTTGCATGCGGCACGCCGATTGATTTCATGGAGGTGCTGAAATGGCCTCACAAACAGAATTCCAACCCTCTTCCAGGTTTCAGGCAAACAGCAGGAGCGCGAAGTTCACTCCTCGTAATAAGTATCTGCCTGGCTCTTTCAGAGAAAGAGCCGGAGGAATCGCCCTCTGTATAATACTTCTTATCTTGCCGGGACCATTGGCCACGATGCGAGCGAAAGTCTTTACCGCTCACTACGGCGGCGTCTCCATCAACTCACTGCAAAGCGCACAAGACACGCGGAAGCTTTCGCCGGACAAACCCGTTGAGAGAGAGCTTGCCCCAGGTCAGAGCCATCATTATCTGCTCGATCTAGTCGAGGGCCAGTACGTTCGATTGGCGCTCGAAAAGAAGAGCGCAGCCCTTGTGCTCATCGTCTCCCGGCCCGATGGCGAGAACATAACCGAGGCGAAAGGTGCCCCCCCGCAAGAGCCTCTCGGTGTGGTTCTGATTGCGCGCGTTTCCGGGAAGCACCGGCTGGAAGTGCGCTCGCTCGCAAAAGACAAGGAAGACCGAGCGCAGCAAGGCGCACCCGCCCTCTACAAGCTGAGTATTGCGGAACTGCGAACGGCGACCGAAGCAGACCATAACCGCGTTGCCGCTGCGAAGGCTTACACGGAAGGGATGCGACTGCTCGAAAAAGGCGACGAGCAATCTCTGCGGGAGTCAATCGAGAAGTTCAAGGCGGCAATGCCGCTCTTCGAGGCTGTGGGTAAGCGTAAGGACGAGGCCGCTATGTTGAGCTATGTAGGCTATGTCTATTCGAAGTTGAACCAGCATGCGGAAGCGATAGAGTTTTACCTTCAGGCGCTTTCCATCGACCGTGAAATCGGCAACCGTAGTGGCGAAACGTCCGCGCTCGGCAGCATCGCCGCAAATTATGAACGCCTCGGTGAGAGACGAAAGGCGATTGAATACCATAGCCGGGCGCTGCCGGTCGCGCGAGCTATGGCCGACAGAAGCGGGGAAGCCTCTGCGCTCAACAACATCGGTCGGATTTACAATTCCCTGGGCGAAGGCCGGAAGGCGCTCGACTTCTACAATCAGGCGATTCGGCTCTATCACGAGACGGACGACCGCCGTAGCCAGTCCGATGCGCTGAGGGCCGCCGCAGGCATACACTCCTCTTTGATTGAATATGAGAAGGCGATCGAACTTTTGAATCAGGCGCTCGCGCTCTACGCTGCGACCCGCGACCGCCAGGGAGAAGCCATCGCGCTTAACAACATCGGAGGCGTCTATTCCTCATTGAACGAGTATCAAAAGGCAATAGACCATTACAATAAATCGCTCTCGCTCATACGTGCAGCCGGCAATCGCCGGGGCGAAGCCGCTGTGCTCGGTAATATAGGCCGGGTCTATTTATCATTGGGCGATTATGAAAAGGCCCTCGACCAGTTCAACCTGTCGCTACTTCATCATCGTGGCGCAAGCGACCGTCTCAATGAAGCCACCGCGCTCTATCACATAGGGGTGTCCTTCTTTTCAATGGGTGATTACCGGAAGGCGCTCGACTTCTACAACCAGGCGCTCTCGCTCTATCGCGCCGCCGGCAACCGCCGTGGCGAAGCATCTGCGCTCAACGCCACGGGAGGGGTTCACGCCTCATCGAGCGATTATCAGAAGGCGCTCGACTTCTACAATCAGGCTCTCCCGCTCACTCGCGCAACCGGCAATCGCCGGGGCGAAGCCGCTACGCTCAACAATATAGGCCGAATATACCTGTTTCTAGGCGACCCTCAAAAGGCGCTCGACTTCCATAACCAGGCGCTCGCGCTCATCCGTCAGTTGCGCGACCGGCGTGGTGAAGCCCAGATGCTCTACAACATCGCCCTCGCCCACGCCAGGCGAGGCGATCTGGTCGAAGCCCGCTCCCATAGTGAAGCTGCAACGCTGCGGGCCGAGGAGTTGCGCCAGGAGGTTTCCAGCGATCAACTGCGCGCCTCTTTCGTTGCCTCAGTGCGAAACTTTTACGATCTCAACATCGACCTCCTGATGCAACTGCACAGGCAAGACCCCTCGCGGAGGCTCGACCGCATAGCGCTTGAAACGAGCGAGCGCGCCCGCGCTCGCAGCCTGATCGACCTGCTGGTCGAAGCGCGAATAGATATTCGTGAAGGCGTTGACGCGGCGCTGCTCGAACGTGAGCGATCACTAGAGCGATTACTCGACGCCAAAGCCGAGCGCCAGGCGCGGTTATTAAGCGGCCGCCACACGCCTGAACAGGCTGCCGCAGCAGCTAAGGAGATAGAGACTATACTCGCCGATTATCAGCAGGCGCAGGCGCAAATCCGCGCAGCCAGCCCGCGATACGGCGCGCTGACTCAGCCCCAACCCTATGCTTCGCGCGATATTCAAAAACAACTGCTCGACGAGGACACACTGCTTCTGGAATATGCGCTCTCGCACGAGCGCAGTTATCTTTGGGCCGTTTCGCCCGATTCGATCACGAGCTATGAACTGCCCAAACGCGAAGAGATCGAGGCGGCAGCGCGGCGATTTTATGAACTGCTGCGGGGAGGCGATTCTGGACGCGGAAACGCGGTTCCCAGACGCGGAGACACGGGGACGGTTGACCGAGACGTTTCGCCTACGACTACGAGTCGGGGACGCGGGGAGTTGGAGGAAGCAGCATTGCAGTTAAGCCGGATGCTGCTTTCTCCGGTAGCCGGACGCCTCGGATCGAAACGGCTTGTGATAGTGGCAGACGGGGTATTGCATTACGTCCCCTTCGCTGCACTTCCATTGCCAGTGGTCAGCGGGAAAGCAACGGACGGAAGCGTACTCGCTGCCCGACAACGGACAACGGACCCATACCAGCCGCTTATTCTCAAAAACGAAATAGTGACCTTGCCGTCTGCTTCCGTCCTTGCAGAGATGCGGCGCGATCTTGCCGGACGCAAAGCGGCCGCAAAAGCAGTAGCGGTGTTTGCCGACCCGGTCTTCAGTAAAGATGATCCCCGCCTTAAATCGGGAGATGAAAAAAAGCCGACCGATGCAACCACTGAATCCAAGACGAAATCGTCCGAGACGATTTCGTTCACGACTCGCAACCTTCAACGCTCGATGAACGATCTAGCGATAGGCGAAGGCTTCCCTCGCTTGCCTTTTACCCGCAGGGAAGCACAGGCCATAGTTGCCGCTGTTCCGGCGAGCCAGGTGATGAGGGCTTTGGATTTTCAGGCCAGCCGGGACGCGGCAACAGAGGCCGACCTGAGCGATTACCGCATAGTGCATTTCGCCACACACGGATTGCTCAACAGCCGGCAGCCGGAACTCTCAGGGATAGTATTCTCGCTCGTAGACTCGGAGGGAAAGCCGCAAAACGGATTCCTTCGACTGCACGAAATCTACAATATGAAACTGCCGGCAGAGCTTGTGGTATTGAGCGCGTGCCAGACGGGGCTTGGGAAAGAGATTCGAGGGGAAGGGCTCGTGGGACTGACGCGAGGGTTTATGTATGCGGGAGCGGCGCGAGTGGTGGCGAGTCTGTGGAAAGTGGATGATGCGGCCACAGCGGAATTGATGAAGCGTTTTTATGCGGGAATGCTTGTGAAGAAACTGCGGCCAGCGGCGGCACTCAGAGAGGCGCAGGTCGAGATGTGGAAGCAGCAGCGTTGGCGCTCGGCCTACTACTGGGCCGCGTTCGTGCTGCAAGGCGAATGGAAATGAGACGCGGAGACATAGGAGCGGCTACGCGATTACGCGACCACGCTCCGGCGACACGGAGACGCGGGGATGGGGAATATCAGGAGTTACAAAGAACTGCGGGTCTATCAGGCTGCTATGGATGCAGCTATGCGAATTTTCGAGTTGACCAAAAGATTTCCTGCCGAGGAAAAGTTTTCCATGTTGGATCAGATGAGACGCTCGTCGAGGTCTGTGTGTACTAACATTGCTGAAGCCTGGCGAAAGCGCAGGTATCCGGCGCATTTCGTAAGCAAGCTGAGCGACTCGGAAGGTGAAGCTGAAGAGACTCGCGTATGGCTTGAGTTTGCGCGCCGCTGTGGTTATATAACAGAAGCCGAAGCCAGGGAACTGGATGAAGCATACGATAAAATACTGGGACAGCTTGTGCGAATGATTTCCGAGCCTGAGCAGTGGACCATTCGTTAATTCGCCGGAGCGTAGCTGCTCCTATGTCTCCGCGTCCCCGCGTCCCCGCGTCGGTATTACCATGCCTTCTCAAAAAAAAGAATGGATTCTCACCCGTGACGCTTTCAATGGGCTGCTCGCGCATTTCGATGAAGACGCGGAGCGCGCGGCTGAAAAGTATGAGCTTGCGCGCGCGGAACTCATAAGGCTTTTTCGCTACAGAGGCTGCAATTCATTCGATGAACTGGCCGATGAGACGATCAATCGCGTCGCGCGCAAAATCGAAGAAGGTGAGCTAATATCCCGGCAGGAGTTGACCGCTTACTTTTACGGAGTGGCGCGAAACGTGCTGAGGGAACATCAGCGCAATCCCGAAAGCTCGGCTGCGACTATCGAAGAGCTTTCGCCTTCCGCTCACCCTTCGGAAGACCCTGAAAAGTTGATGGAGATGCGCGAGACGCAGCGCGCATCCGAGCGGCGCTTTCAATGCTTCGAAAAGTGTATAGGGAACCTGCCCCCTGAAACGCGCAGCCTCATCGTTTCATACTACGAAGGGGAAGAGGGCGTAAAGATAAAGAACCGCCAGCGCCTGGCCCGCGAGGTGGGCATAACGGTGAACGGCTTGAGAATACGCCTTCACCGGATAAGG
The DNA here is from genome assembly GCA_022615215.1 of Blastocatellia bacterium. Taxonomy (GTDB): domain Bacteria; phylum Acidobacteriota; class Blastocatellia; order UBA7656; family UBA7656; genus JAKEHD01. Next base: position 4,112 of record JAKEHD010000437.1, on the reverse strand, counting down.
GAGAAACTCGAAAGGTGCGTCTCCGAGTGCGCAGGCTACGAAGATGAGGGGTGAAACGGTTTTCTCTTTTTTGCAATCATGATTGGGAGGTGCTTTGAAAGACGAAGCTATAAAAGAAGAACTGCTCATTCGGTATGCGCTCGGACAGTTGAACGAGGAAGAACGGGAGCGCGTAGAAGAGCAAATATTTGCGGACAGAGAATTCTTCGAGCGATTGCTCGCCGTCGAGGATGAACTCATAGATGCCTACGCGAGCGGGCGATTGACCGGAGATGATCGCCCGCGGTTCGAGAAATACCTCCTGCAATCTGATGAAGATCGCGAGAGGGTCGAGTTTGCGCGCGAGCTTTCGGCCTTCGTCTCCAGAGAACCGAAAGCCGAAAAACCGAAAGCCCGTTTTGCGTGGTTCACCGCCTGGGGCGAGTTCATGCGCAATCGCATGGTGTTTGTTCCTTTGGCAGTATCGATTTTACTGGCCCTCATCGGTTCGTGGTTATGGCTTCAGACTTTGCGCCTTAATGGCCGTCTTGCCGGGATACAGGCAGAGAAAACCGCACAAGAGAAGAAAGCCGGAGAGCTTGAGCAGCAGATAACCGAAGAGCGCCGCCGCAACGAGCAACTCGCTGAAGAACTCAGGCGTGAGCGCGAGCAACGCGAACGCGAAGATCGAATCCGGCCCGCGCCCGAGCCGCCCGCGCGGAGCTTTGTCTCTTTCATCCTCACGCTTGGCGCTGTAAGAGATAGAAGCAGCACGACGAAACTCACCATACCCTCTGCCGCGAAGCAGGTGCGATTGGAGGCGCTTTTCAAGATAGGCGATTATCCGAGCTATCGCGCGGAGCTTCAAACGGTCGAGGGCCGTGTGCTCTCGGAGCGCACAGGCTTGAAGGCGCGAAAGAGGGGCGACGATAAAGCAGTATCACTCACCTTGCCCGCGAGCGTATTCGGCGAGGGTGATTATATTCTTGTACTCAACGGCATTACTTCAGCGGGCGAAGAAGAGAGCGTCGGCGAATATTTCTTCAGGGTTGTAAGAGAATAGCCCGCTGCGGCCCGCCACTTTTTAGTTTCCAACCGATAACGCCTGATCTGCATTAATCCCTTCCTCATAACATTTTCGGCCCGGTCCCTGCCTCGGGTGAAATGTTTTTCCGATTATTGCAATCATAAACGAGAAGCCGGTTCACAGTGACCGCAATTCTCAATCGCTATCCGATTAAATTCAAGGGAGGTCGCGAGAATGACGAGACAGATTCTATTTGCATTGAGACTCTTCATCACGGCATTTCTGATCGCCGCAATGGCGCTCCTGGTCTGCTACACCACACCGGCTGCCGCATCACGGCCCACAAATCAACAGGCCGGTGAGTGGCTGCGCGACACTGATTCAGACGGCTTCGTTTACTACGCGGACGGCGGACGGATAGCCTGCCGCCCGGCCACACCCGATGAGGCTCGTGCATTTGCAGAGCGCGACCCCTTTCTGCCGCTCAAGGTCATCACTCCGAGAGCGAACCTGCTCGGCCTGCAAGAGGATGAAGGACTCAACATCATTTTGCGCGGCACGCCTCAGCTCGACAACTTCCCGCAGGCAAAAGAAGCATTCTTGAGAGCCGCTGCCAACTGGCGCGCGCTGGTTCGGGCCAATATCACCGTCATCATAGATGTCGATTTCGGCCCTACGCGCTTCGGCCAGCCCTTCCCGCAGGGCGTGCTCGGCAGCGCGAGTTCTCAGTCGCTCGGCAGGGATGATTTCTACAGTGATATTCGCAACGCCTTGATAGCGGGATCGGGCAACGCCGAAGAGTTGGCGCTCTATAACTCCCTGCCCGGCGGGAGCGTGCTTACGGATATAGGCAATACAACGCGGGTCTTCGCTCCGTCGGCGGCCTTGCGAGCGATGGGGCTGATCGACTCTGTGGCCGACCCTGATGCCGAACAGCAACAGTTCGGCCCGCCTCCTTCAATCGGGTTCAATTCCGCGCCCGGCTTTCAGTACGACTTCGACCCCCGCGACGGCATAACACCCGGCCAGGTGGATTTCGAGGCCACAGCCGCGCATGAGATAGGCCACACTCTGGGCTTCACTTCGTTTGTCGGAGCAAGAGAGTTGAATCCCAACGGTGATGTTGCAATGACCGTGTGGGATCTGTTTCGATTTCAGCGCGGCGCAGCCGTAGCGGCACACTTCGCGCCCGCAAATTTCTCTACGGCCGAGCGAATGCTTTCGTCAGGGGGCGATCAGGTCTTCTTTGCGGGCGGGCCTGAGTTGTCGCTTTCGACAGGACGGCCTGATGGGAGTGGGGGAGACGGATTTCAGGCGAGCCACTGGAAAGATGACTCACTATTCGGGGCGCAGATAGGCGTAATGGACCCGGTCATAAGGGCAGGGGAGCGAGGAGAGATTACCGAAAATGATCTGGCGGTCTTAAACACCATCGGATATGGGACCAATGAAGCCGATGAGGGCGGACCTGACATATCGAAGGCCACCTTCAACGGAGCAAAGATGGTCATAAAGGGCAAGGGTCTTTCGGGCAATCTCGAACTCGAAGTCAATTTCGAGATCGTGGCCCCGCCGCTTCGCATAAAAGCCAAACCAAGCGGCAAGAAGCTGAAGATCACAGGCAATCAGGATGAGTTGAACCTGCATCCAGGAGCCAACCAGGTTCGAGTGATAAAAGACGGGCTGCGATTGAAAGTCGTCGTGCTGAATCTTTAATGCACGATATCGAAGTAGGGGCTTGGGGCGGTGGTCCCTACTTCCTTAATAAAAGGAGAATGCCATGAAAAAGAGTTATTCGCTTCCAATATCTCTGATAGTTCTGGGATTGTTGATTATCCAATCCCTCTCATCATTGAGCGCCACGGCGCGCACTCGTTCTGAGCACGGTTTATCGGCCGATGCGCCGATGAGGCTTGACTGGCTGCCGATGAAGTCAAACGGGGACGCGCCCGGCGATCCGGTCATTCACAAAGCCGATGAGGGCGAACCGTCGAGGGCGCTGGCCCAGCCTGCGGCTACCTTCACTGTTACCAACACCGGCGACAGCGGAGCAGGCTCGTTAAGGCAGGCAATCCTTGACGCCAACCAGAACTCCGGCCCCGACATGATTGGCTTCAATATCGGCGCAGGGGGCGTGCAGACCATCAGGCCGCAAGCCCCTTTACCAACGATCACTGATCCGGTAACCATAGACGCAACGACTCAGCCGGGCTTTTCGGGCACGCCCTTGATAGAGCTAGACGGAAGCAACGCAGGGAGCGGCACATACGGACTGGTTATCAATACTGAAAACAGCGTGGTGAAAGGACTGGCGATTGGCAACTTCGGTGGCGGTGGCATCCGGCTCGTGCAACTGGGAAATAACATGATCATGAATAACTACCTCGGCACCGATGCCACCTGCACCGAGAATCGAGGCAACGGGGGCGAGGGCGTGACTATCCTCGACTCGAATGCCAACACTGTCACGAGCAATACGATAGTGTTCAACGGGGACGGCGGCTCGGTCATTAACTCCAATGATAACCTCATCCGAGACAACAACCTCGGCACCGATGCCACGATGACTCGAAACAAGGGAAATACGGGGGCGGGATTCGGATTCGCCAACGCTTTCAACAACCGGTTCGAGGGCAACCGCGTCGCCTTTAATCAATTCGGTTTCATCGGCTTTGGGGGTGCGGGCAATATGTTCGGAGGAGATCCTCTTCTTGGCAACACCATTGGCCTCAATGGGACCGGAATTCAGCTCAACAATTCAAACGGCAATGTGTTCAAGGGCAACTTCATCGGCACAAATTCGCTTGGTGATGATCTGGGCAATCAGGGCGCGGGCATAGAACTGGCGGGTACGTCGTCGAACAATCAAATAGGCGGCGCGACTCCGAAACAGGGCAACACGATTGCCTTCAACCAGACGGGCATCAACGCCTTTACAGGCGCGAACAGCAATCTCTACCTCTTAAATTCGATACACAGCAACGCCCTGTTTGGGATCAATAACAACGGCGGGGCTAACCGAAATATAAATCCTCCTCAACTGATCTCCGCCACCGCTTCGGCAAGCGACACCCTGATCACGGGCAGGTTCTTCGGCCTTCCTTTC
>JAKEHD010000436.1 GCA_022615215.1 Blastocatellia bacterium | reverse complement strand
GGCCGGCGACCGCGTCCGAAGCGAGAAACAGCATCGCAACTATGCCGAAGTTCGAAGGGTTCCATATATGACGGTCCTTCACCCTGAGCGCGTACTTCGACGTGATGCTTATCATGCTGCACAGCACGTAAGGCCAGGTGGCAGGCGAGCGGAGAAGTATCCCCACGCTTATTCCCGTTATGTATGCGCTCGCGGCGTGCGGCCATTTGCCTGCGAAGAGCCGGGCGAGAATCATCTCCGTCGCTATGGCCGTCGCTATCGCGATCAGGGTCTTGGTATAGCTTTCGAGTATGCCGAACGAGAGCTGGCCCGCGAGCAGTATGCAGGTTATGAGTATCGGCGGGGTGAAACGAGGGTCATAGCGAAAGGGTAGTCCCGCTCCGCGCCGCGCGCTTGCGGTTTTCGTTTCGACCGGCACGACGGCAGGCTGTGTTTCAGCCGATGGAGTGGGTGATGTATCCATTTATCATCCTGACCGCAGATCACACCGATTTCACAGTGGAAGGCGCAAGAAGAAAGAAATCCTTATGCCTTCTACAGGATGAATCTGTGGTATCGGTGTAATCAGTGGTTGATCTTCCTTAGAAAATCTCTCGCTCTACGCAGGTTCCTTGACCTGATGGATTTTGCCGATTTCGGGAGACGTAAGCGTCTGCATCTTGCCCGATGGCCATCGAATCGTGACTTTCTCTATCGCGGCCTGCTTGCCGAGTCCGAAATGCAGGCGGCGCTGGTTCTGCGCGCAGAAGCCGCTCGCGCCCGACACCTCTTGAAGCTGCTCCTGGCCGTTCCAGTATACGCGCACCTGCGCGCCGATGGCGCTGCGATTGCTCTCTGTCCCTTCGAGGTCGAAGGCTATCCAGCGGTTTTCAGGCGCGGCGGTGTTTTTATAAACGAGCAACGGCCCTCGCTGATTCGCAACCACTACGTCGAGCACGCCCCGGTTCCATAAATCGACGAGTACGACCGAGCGGCCGTCATAAACGTCATTTGCGCCGACCGCCTGAGCCACGTTTATGAAGTGGCCCGCGCCATCGTTGAGCCAGACGCGCTTCTGTTGATAACCCGCGAGCGACCGCCCCTCCATCGACGGCCAGTTCTTTGCATCGCTTATGATGCGGGAGTTGCCTCCGGCGACTTTTGAGAAGTCGTACCAGTAGCTCGCGTTCCGGTTGAGCGAGACATATCCGTTCGTGAGGTAGAGGTCTAACCGGCCATCGTTGTTCAGGTCGCCGAACTGCGCGCCGAAACTCCAGCCGCCAAGTTCCACCCCCATATCGCGTGCGAGGTTTTCATATTTCAGATCGTCGCCCGCCGTCCCCTCTTTCGGAACCCAGAGATTGTTTCCCTGAAGCAGTATTCCCTCTTCGGAAATGTTCGCCACGTATATGGCGAACCTGCCCGTGTTGAGCACATCGCCCAATGCCGCGTTCATGCCGCTCTTGGGCGCATACCCCACGTTGGTCGCTTTGCCTGCTTCGCGAAACCGCTTGCCGCCGTCGTTGAAGAAGAGTTCCGAAACGCCATAGTCGTTCGCTATGAAGATGTCGGGGTAGCCTGTGCCGCGCAGGTCTGCGGCGGCAGCGGCAAGCGCCCATCGGCGCGATTCGAGTCCGAGTTGCGCGCTGACCTCTTCGAATCGCCCTTCCCCCAGATTGCGGAACAGGTATTTGCGCCCGCCGTTCTGCGCGTACTCGAAGCTTTCGGGCATCATCCGCGTCGTTTCGAGATTCCAGAGATTTATATTCTCTGCGTAGTAGCCGCCTACGAAGAGGTCCAATCGGCCGTCGCGATCATAATCGACCCACACGGCCGTGTTGGCATTGATCCATGCGGGCAGGTTCGCTTTTTCAGTCACTCGCGTGAAGCCGCGGCCGCCGTCGTTATGAAACAACTCCGGGCGTCCCCATCGATAAAGGAAGAAATCCTCGTAGCCGTCATTGTCGTAGTCGCCCCAGACCGTGCCCATCGAAACGCCCGTCTCGCGCTCGTTGAAGTCGGCTACTCCCATCTCTCCGGCGACATCCTGGAATTTCCCATCGCCCATATTGCGGTAGAGCGCATTCGAACTTCCTTCGCCGCTGTTTGTGACGTAGAGGTCTTGCCAGCCGTCACGGTCGAAATCCACGACCGATACGGCCGCGCCCATCGAGGCCACCTGCGGCATTATGTGATCGAGTTTCGAATCGAGCTTGGGTGCCTTATGAGTGAAGTCTATTCCAACCTGCTTGGAGACTTCCTGGAGATGAAAGCCGTAGCGCGACAGCGCAGACTGCGCATCGGTCGCCGCACGGCCTTCCTCGTTTCTCGCGTTATACCACCTCACGACGAGGGGCGTGGCAAGGAGCGATACGAAGAATATGACGAGTATGATCTTTGAAATGCGTTTCTGGTTCATTGCTTCGAAATAACTTTCTGCCATGCAAGCCGGAACTCTGAAAGGCAAAAGTAAAAAGTAAAAAGTAAAAAGGCAAAAATATTCCGCTTCACTTGTATCTTTTACCTTTTGCCTCTTACCTTGCGGCGTAGCCGCCGCGCGCTCCCGTAAGCTACCCGGAATGATAATGCAACGGTCTATAAGGCTGCAAGACATGCGGAAGAAGCAGGGGAGCAGGGGTGCTCGGGTTCTGGCTTCACTGCTTCTATGACTCCTCTGCTCCCTTGTCCCCATACAACAAGGTTTTCCCTTATGAATAGATTGACTGCTTCTATGGCTCCCCTGCTCCCCTTCTCACAACCAGCGCGTTCCTGAATCGTTCGGGCGTCTCGTAGCGCGTGTGATAATTCTGCCAGTCCTGACTGTGACGGCGGTAAGCCGGGTCGTCTTCGAGCTTGCCCGGCAAGCCCGTATAATTCGTCCTCTCGCGCAAAGGCAAGGGCAGAACGGTTTTCGATGAGACGGAGTTATAATCGCCGTCTTTTATCCACCCGTTGCCGATGAGCACGTAATCGCGCGTTATTCCGGCAGGGGGCGCAGGGAGCGATTTGAATCGAAAAGCCATTTCGTCGCCCGCATTCACGATGACTATTCGGTCGTCCGCTTCATCTATCAACTCGCGTATGTCGCCGTGCCGCGTGTAGTAGCCTTCGAGGTCTCGCCATCGCTGAGTCGTTTGAGCTAGTCGATTGTAATCGGGCAGCTCGGGCGATGAGCGATTCGCGCGCTCCATTACCGAAAAGCCCCTGTACCTGAGTTCCGCCATCTCAGGTTTCAATCGCGTGATTTCCATCTTCGCGTCGGGCAAACCTTCGGCCCATTCGAGCCTGTCCCAATAAATCTCCATGTTGGTCCTGAGCCGCAATCGCCTGGGCGCGTTCGGGCGAAATACGCCTTCGAGGTCTATCAACACGGTCTTGTTTTTGCCCGCAGGAAACCCTACATTCTCGCGCGCAACTGCCCATCCGCCCGCGCCATCCGCGACTTCGAGACTGAGGCTGCGCGGCGCGGCCTGGTTGCCCTGGCTTATGGCGACGTTGATCGAAGCGTCCGTAGGCTGAAGCCAGCCGTCGCCTATAAGCCATAGCGGACCCTTGAGCGGCGCGTCGTCGGGCAGCGTTATCTCAAGGAAGTGATCGCGCGTCACGCCCTGATAATCGCCGCGCCCGAATGTATCGAGGTATTGACCGTCAAGATTACTTATCGTTTCGGTCACGTCCCGTCCCGAATCGTCGAGCGCGCGGCTTACGGGCTGAGGGCGCGCGGTCGCAAAGACTTTGAGCGGCGGAGGTGGCACGGCGAATCGCTCATCAGCGAAGATTTCGGTCCCTTCGGGATGATCGACGACCAGAAGCGAGTAATGATCTATGTAGTAGGTCTCCCATAGTTCAGCCGTGATGCGAAGGTCGTAAAATCCATCGCGCGGCACTAGCGCGTCTCCGACGATCTTCATCCACTCTTCGGTCTGAAGTATGCCTGCCGTGTCCTGCGCGTTTATGCGAAGCCCTATGGCGGGACTCCACGGCGCGCAGTCTTTGACGAACGCCATGCGCTGCCCGTCCCAGGCAAAGAGCGATGGGCAGGAGCCTTTCAATCGCTGCTCGGCCGAGACGGTCTGATCTGTTTTCATGTCGAACTCGGCCTGCACAAGCCCGTTGGGCCAGACTATTCGCACGACATCAACCCCCGTTCGCTCGCCAAGCCCTAAGTGAACCAGCGGCCCGGCGATCAATTGCTTTTGATAGAGCAATCCCGAACGGACCTCTATCTCGCCGCCTATGCCGAATGAATTGATGCGCTGGTCGCCGCTCGTTTCCACCGCGCGGGGCCTGAGTATCTGCCAGTGATAATCCTTCGTGCCGCGATTTATCAATCGAACGGCTTGTCCGTCTTTCGATACCCCTACAAAATCCAATCTCCCATCGCCCGTTATATCTGCGGCAGCACATAAGCGCGCCTCAAGCCTCCCGAAAGGTTGAAACTTGCCTTCGGCGTCACAGAGCCAGATATTTGTTGATTCGGAACCGGCTATCGCTAAATCGATAGCTCCATTGTTATCGAGGTCGGCTGTGATTATCTGATCTGGGCCGGAGGTCAAATCCAGATTTGAGCCGTAAAGCTTCTCGGTCTCCCACGAGCGGCCTTCGTCCTTGTCCGAAATTCTCCAAACGCTTCCGTCCCTTTGAAGCGCGATCAGATCGCTCACGCCGTCCGCGTTCGTATCGGCGACGGCGATGGCCGATACATCGCTCAACTCTTCGGGCATCGCCCGCGCGTGAAAATCGCCGCCGCGCTCATTCGTATAGACCTTGAGGCGGCCCTCGGCGTCGACTGTCACCGCGTCCGGGTCTCCGTCGCCATCCAAATCGGCATAAACGAAACCTCTAAGCCTTGATGCGCCGCTGAACGGTCGTATCTCTTTAAAAGAGCCGTCGCCGTTATTTTGAAGCACGACCGGCTCACCCTCCACGGCTGCGAGCACTATGTCGAGGTCGCCGTCGAGTTCTATGTCGGCCGCCCACGCGCCCGTGTAAGCGGCGTTCAACACCGCAGCGGGAAGGGCCGTGCGCGCGGTCACGTCATCGAATATGGCCGTCTCGACCTGTTGAAATAACCTCACTCCGCCCGCGCCCGCGAGCGCTAGATCGGTCTTGAAATCATAATTGAAATCGATACCGAGAATGCCATTCATCGATGGCGCAATGGCTTGCGCCCCGCCCGGAAAGGGAATGGATTGCGGGTTGCTTTTCTTCTGCTCCCCTGCTCCCCTGCTCCCCTGCTCCCCTGCCCATAAGCGCGCCTCGCGCCCGTTTGCAGTGATGATCGCGGGTGCGCCTTCTCCCGTAAGAGATACCGTCCCCGCCCATGTCCATTGGCCCGAATCATTCAAAGGTTCGGATGTAAAACCGAGTCCCATATCGGGAGGCGAAGGCGAGGGCGAAGGGGAGGGAAGCGCGAGCAAAGAGGTTTGCGGTTCGCCTACACTCGCGGGCTCGTACCTCATCTTCGCAAGATCGCTTCGATATTCAGGCACGCGCGCCAGCACATTTTTGAGAAAAGCCACGCGGCTTGCGGCAGCGCGAGGATTATCGCTCTCGGCCGCCGTCTGCAAAGCCGTAAACTGTTCGCGCGCTTGATCGGGCCAGGCGGCCGCTTTTTCCGATATGCGCGCCACCGTCTTTTTCAAGGTGTCAGCGTCGCCGCGTTTGGCCGCGAGCCGAGTGACTTCGAGCCCGGCGGCCAGGTTGTCGGGATCGATTTCGAGTATCTCTTCGATCAACTGTTGCGCCCTTGCAAGAAAGAAATCTTTATCGCTATCGGGACCGGCCTGTCGCTCTATCTCCTGAGCAAGCGCGGAGCGCGCTCTCAGGTTCTCGGAATCAAGCTCGATGGCACGGCGGAAATTCTCCTGCGCCTGATCGAAGCGTCCCCGGCT
>JAKEHD010000435.1 GCA_022615215.1 Blastocatellia bacterium | reverse complement strand
GCAGAGGAGCGGGGGAGCAGAGGAGCTATAGATGCAGTGAAGCCAGAACCCGATCACCCCTGCACCCGGAACCGCAGTCGGCGTCCCGACCCCCTGCTCCCCTGCGCAATCTGTTATCTGTGGTCAAGAAGAGCAACGGACGGAAGCGTACTTATGAGCGGCTACGCGATTACGCGACCACGCTCCGCTGCCGGACAACGGACGACGGACCAATCAGGTATAATGAACGCGAAAGGAAGGTTAATGAAAGATGAGTAAGAAGACGGGCGCAAAAGCGCCTGATGAAGCAAAGAAGTTGAAGAACGCAGATAACTGGAAACACCTTGCGAGGTGGAACGGAGAAGGCTATTACGATCTGCGAACCGAAGACACCGCCGACGTGCCTGTGCGGCTCTTCTTCACGCCGGGCCTGTTCAAGGAGACCGAAGACCAACTCTATCGCCAGATAATCAACGCGACCCAGTTTCCCGGAGTCAAGCTAGTAGCGATCACGCCCGATGCGCATTACGGTTATGGAGTGCCCGTAGGCTGCGTGATGCTTACGGACGCCGAATCGGGCGCGATTGCAATGGGACCGGTGGGATATGATATCGGCTGCTTCGCCGCCGATACTCTGATTCCCACCATCGATGGCAACAGTTATCCGATAGGCGAGTTGGCGGAATCGAATCGAGAAATTTTCGTCTACGCGATCTCCCTAGAGCATAAAAAGGAAGACGAAGGGTATTACTCTATCTTTTTTCCTCAAGTCGTGGTTGCAAAAGCGACGGCGAAGAAGACTCGCACGAATGCTCCGCTTGTGAAAGTCACGCTAGACAATGAGCGAGAGATCGTTTGCACCCCGGACCATGAGTTTATGCTGCGCGACGGAACTTATCGCCAGGCGAAAGACTTGATGCCCGGAACCTCGCTGATGCCTTTTGACAGGCAGGTCGACGCGGGGGAGAGCGCCTACTTTCGTGCAAAAGCGTCCGGCAGTTACAACCACAAAGCGGTTTCCGTGATGCCTCTGAACGAGGTCGCGGATGTGTATTGTTTGACGGTGCCTGAATACGGCAACTTCGCCCTCGATGCAGGAGTCTTCGTGCATAACTGTGGTATGGTCAGCGCGAAGTCCGATGTGCCCGCCGATGCCGCAACGCCCGATAGAAGGTTGAAATTCAATCGCGCGGTGATGGAGAGGGTGAGCCTCGGAGCCGGGGGCAAAAGCATCAAGCTCGGCGAACTCGATAAAAGCGAATTCCTGAATTTGATCTACGGAGGGGCCGAATACTATGTCGAGAAGTACGGCGCTTCGTTCGACAGGAGCCGGGCCGAGCGCCACCGTTTGCCCGTAGGCGAAGGCTGGCAGATTCCGTGGGGAGGGAAGGGAAGGCCGGAGCGCGGCCTTTCGCAATTAGGCTCGCTCGGTGGCGGCAACCATTTTATTGAGTTACAGAGAGCCGAAGAGACCGGCACGCTATTCGTTCAGGCGCATACGGGGTCGCGCGGATGGGGGCACGGGCTGGCGACGAATTATTTCGAGATGGCGAAGGCGGAAAAGCCCGATGTTATAACAGAGCTTGACCTCGGCTATTTCACGCCTGATTCTGAGCATTATAGCGATTACCTGAACGCAGTGGCCGCGGGCGGGAACTATGCAATAATCAACCGCCTGATACTCTTCGAGCAGGTGGCCAAAGCGTTCCGCAAAGTGTTCCATAGCGAACTCGAACTCGTCTACGAGATAAGCCATAACCTCGTACAGAAAGAGTGGCATCCCGAATTCGGAGACGTTTGGGTGCATCGCAAAGGCGCAACGCGGGCCTTTCCCGGCGGGCACCCCGCGCTCGCAGGGACTATGTGGGAAGAGACAGGCCACCCGGTCCTCATCCCCGGCTCGAACAAAGATTGGAGTTACATACTCCGCCCGGCCGCCGGGGCCGTCAAAAGCGGCTTTTCCGTGAATCACGGCGCGGGCCGCCGTATGTCGAGAGGCGAGGCGAGTCGCACCCTGAGCCAGGGCAAGATAGACCGGGAGTACGCCGAGGCGGGCATACTCGTCAATGCGGACGGCCACGTTCCGATAGACGAAGCCGCCCCTTGCTACAAATCTGCTGAGGAAGTCATAGACGCAGTGGTCGGGGCCGGACTGGCTACGGTCGAGTACAAACTCTGGCCCCTGGCTTCGCTCAAGGGGACCGAAGAGCGCAGGTCGAAGCGAAAAGGGAAGCGTGACAAGCATTGGTGAATTTCTTTCAACCACAGATAACACATTGCGCAGGGGTGCAGGGGGTCGGGACGCCGACTGCGGTTCCGGGTGCAGGGGTGATCGGGTTCTGGCTTCACTGCATCTATAGCTCCTCTGCTCCCCCGCTCCTCTGCGATCTGTGGTCAATCAATTGACTATGGAACTCTATGCTGACAATTGACGGATCATTCGGAGAGGGAGGCGGGCAGATACTTCGCACATCGCTTGCGCTCGCGCTTGTGACGAGCAGACCGTTTCGCATGGAGAAGATACGAGCGGGCCGCAAACGCGGGGGTCTCCTGCGTCAGCACCTCACAGCAGTAAACGCGGCGACTGAAATCAGCGGGGCCGAAGTCACAGGAGCAAGCCTCGGCTCGCAAAATCTCACCTTCGTTCCGGGCAGAGTCGCGGCGGGCGAATACTCTTTCGCAGTCGGCACCGCAGGGAGCGCAACATTGGTTTTGCAAACCATGCTTCCCGCATTGCTCACTGCATCGGGAGCAAGCAGGCTTACGCTCGAAGGCGGAACGCATAATCCGTTCGCCCCGCCTTTTGATTTTCTATCGAAGGCATTCTTGCCGCTTGTGAATCGTATAGGACCGAGGATCGCAGCCCGTCTTGAGCGACCGGGATTTTATCCGGCGGGCGGAGGGAAATTCACCATCACGATAGAACCTGTTCCTGCGCTCTCGCGCCTCGACCTGCCGGAGCGCGGAAAGATTCTACGCACGAGCGCGAGGGCGATGGTCGCAAACCTTCCGTTGAGCGTTGCCGAAAGGGAGCTTGCCGTCATAAGGCGAAAGATGGATTTGAGCGAAGATCATCTTCATGCCGAGAGCGTGACGGGTTCACGAGGTCCGGGCAACGCGGTGATGATCGAAATAGAGAGCGAGTACGTGACCGAAGTATTCACGGCTTTCGGCGAGCGAGGGGTGAGGGCCGAAACGGTCGCAGAGCGGGTTGTGGAAGGAGCCAGGCTTTATCTATCAAACGAAGTCGCCGTAGGCGAACACATGGCCGACCAACTGATGGTCCCGATGGCGATTGCCGGAGGCGGAAGCTTCACGACACTGCCGCTCTCAAAGCATGCGACCACGAATATAGAAATCATCCGCAAGTTTCTCAATGTCGAGATCGCAACTTCGCCTGTGACCGACAATGTATGGAGCGTAGAGATAAATGCGTAGTATCCGTCAGCAAAGCGGTTGCCGGAGCAGGTTTCAGCCATTCGAGCTTTTCGGCCAGTGTAGGGATAGGCATTATGCCTGCCCGAAAAATCGTTTCTCCCACATCGTCGCTGACGACACTTCTCAGGTATTCCAGCATTAGCGATGATGCGGCAATGACAGGCGATCCATGTCTACTTCACAGGCATGGTTGACACAGGACGCTTCAATTTAACAATCACCCGTTTGCCTGCCAGGAAGATTTCATTACCGCGCACGGGCAGCGCAGAACCCGGCTCAAAATGCAGTTCGTCGCCTACTACCTCCACCGTCACCTCGATCACTTCCTCGGCTTGCCGTGCTTTGAGCGCCCAGACCGCGTCCAGAAAGGCGGACGGTGTCAGTTTGTCGAACTCCGCGTCCGCGATCTTGTCCAATAGAGTGTCAAATTCCTGTTCGCTCATTTCCTCAATCGGTTTGGATTCCACGACGGATACCTCCTGTCTGTTGATACCGTGTCATCTTATCTACCCACTCCGCATAACCCAACGCAATCAACGACTGACCAGCGAAGTCAAAACGCGCTGGCTGCCCTATGACTTCCAGCAGTTGCGCGAACTCGCAGGTCACAGTTTCACCGTTGACAGCCGCCCACATCTTCGGCGACAAGATGACCACACGCTGATACCGCCGCTCCCGCGCGTCCCATAGCCGTGTTATGTAGAAATCATGCCGCAGCGGGTAGGAACGTGTGACGAAAAGGAAATAGGTCGAACTTTTCACATCACCCAGGAACCCGCCAATAGCGAGGTCGGCGAGCGCATAACGCTCGGCGCGATTGCGCGGGTCGTGCGCCTGAAAAACCAGCCCTGTGCGTTCCAAATCTTTGAGCACTGCCACCTCGAAAGTATAGCCTGTTGTGAATGATGACCACCAGTAAAGACAATACATGAGCAGCAGACGAGAATCGGGCACGGCCGGGTCAAGCCATCCTTCTGTTCGAAACAACAGCCGAATCGCCCGCGTGATGGTGGCTTGCTCGTGGCGTCCGACTGCTTCTACATCCTCCGCATCCCAAATCGCCGCAAGAAACCTGTCAGCATGTGCCGCGTCCACTATTGCGTTGTAGAACTCGGCAAAGGTGGCACGGTTCTCGCCCCGCATCACCTCGCTTGCCCGCAGCAGGTCTACCGCCTCGTAAAGCATAGTCCACTCCGCGCGTGTCACCTGACTCGGTGTCGTCAGATACTTCGCCAAGACCTGCTTGTGGTGTGGTGACAAGGCAGGGTTGAGTTGGATGACAATACTGCTCATGGCTGAGAGAGACTTCTACACCCTTTCAGCCATTCGAACTTTTCGGTTAATGTAGGAATGGGTATATGCCTCCTTGCAACTGCCCTGTCCATTATGTAGCCGACATTGACTAGCTTCAGATGATCTGGTATCACTTGCTTGGTAGCAACGATTGAAACAACGATTCGATAACGACCGGCGGGCGAACATAACAGGAGAACATCATGAAAAATCTGAGCGACCGGGTGGCGATAATCGGGATGGGTTGCACGAAGTTCGGCGAGCACTGGGACAAATCGGCTGAAGACCTCATAGTCGAAGCCTCTTATGAAGCCTTCGAAGACGCTGGCATAGAGCCTGCCCAGGTCGAAGCCGCATGGGTGGGCACGCTGGTTTCGGGCATAAGCGGTCAGGCGCTCTCTCGTCCGCTCAAGTTGCAATACATCCCCGTGACCCGCGTCGAGAACATGTGCGCTACGGGCCAGGACGCCCTGCGCAATGCGGCATTCGCAGTAGCGGCGGGCGCTTACGATCTGGTGCTTGTCGCGGGGTTCGAGAAGCTGAAAGACTCAGGTTATTCAGGATTGCCGGGCGCTGCATCGAGCGTGATCGGCGCGGGCAACACCGCGCCCGGAGCTTTCGCGCTGGTCGCCAATCGTTACTTTCACAGGTACGGTATAGGCAAAGAGGAACTGGCGAAGATATCTGTGAAGAACCACTACAACGGCGCGCGCAACAGGAAGGCCCACTTTCAAAAAGAGATCACCGTCGAGCAGGCGATGAAAGCTCCTGTGATCGCTTCGCCCCTCGGATTGTTCGATTGCTGTCCGACTACAGACGGTGCGGCGGCTGCGATAATCACGCGCACGGAGCTTGCGCCGAGGTTCAATAAAGACTTCGTGACCGTAAAAGCGATGGGGCTTTCGGTAGGACCGGGCACGGGGCGCATGGACACGGATTTCGATTTCACGAGCTTCCCCGAAACCAAAGCCGCCGCCCGGCAGGTCTACGATCAACTCGATATCAAAGACCCTCGCCGCGAAATCAGCATGGCCGAAGTACACGATTGTTTTTCAATAACCGAGTTGATCATCTATGAAGACCTCGGCTTTTCTGAACCCGGCAAGGCGAAGGCCGATATCGACGCGGGCGCGTTCACTCTCAAGGGCGACCTGCCTGTGAACACTGATGGGGGGCTTAAATCCTTCGGCCATCCGATAGGCGCGAGCGGCCTGCGCATGCTCTATGAGATATACAATCAACTGCTCGATCGTGCGGGCGAACGCCAGGTGAAAGACATGAAGATAGGGCTTGCGCACAACCTCGGCGGCAATCCCGGTTCGTTCACCTGCTCGATCATCGCGCTGGGGCATGCATAAATCGTCCGTTGTCAGTGGTCCGGCAGCGGAGCGTAGCCGCTCATAAGTACGCTTCCGTCCGTTGCACCTTGTAGCGAGGTCTCAGCCGAAAGCAAGTCTGACCACTGACCACCGACCACCGACCACTGACATGATTCTAAATGAAGAAGAACAATTGATACTTGCGACCGTCAGGCAATTTCTCGAAAAGGAAGTCGAGCCGGTCGCTATCGAGATGGAACACCGCGACGAGTACCCCGAAGATATAGTCGAGCGCATGAAAGAGATGGGCCTCTTCGGCGCGAATGTGCCGGAAGCCTACGGCGGGCAGGATCTCAGCTACACGGTCTATGCGATGATCTTCGAAGAGATAGCCCGCGTATGGATGGGGCTTGCGGGGATACTCGGAACGCATTCCGTTATGTGCGATGTGATTGCGAGGTTCGGCACCCAAGAGCAGAAGCAGAGATTTCTGCCCGTGCTTACGCGCGGAGAAAAACGCGGGGCTATATGCCTATCGGAACCCGAAGCGGGCACGGACCTTCAAGCCATTCGCACTACGGCTGCGCGCAAGGGCGATCATTATTTGATAAACGGCTCGAAGATGTGGATCACCAACGGCCGCCGCGCAGAGATGCTTTTGATTCTGACCAAGACCGATAAAGACGCCCGGCCCGTTTACGAAGGCATAAGCACCTTCATAGCCGAAAAGGGCGCGCCCGGCCTCACCATAAGCCGCGATATTGACAAACTCGGATACAAGGGGCTTGAGACGTGCGAGCTTTTGTTCGAAGACTTTCGCGTTCCGGCTGAAAATCTCATCGGCGGGCGCGAGGGCGAAGGGTTCAAGCAGGTGATGACGGGGCTTGAGTCCGAACGCATAAACGTAGCCGCGCGAGGGCTTGGAGTTGCGCGCGCGGCCTTCGAAGAAGCTATTAAGTATGCACAGCAACGCCGCACATTCGGCAAGCCTATTTGCGAGCATCAGGCCATTCAATTGAAGCTCGCAGATATGGCGACTAAGATCGAGGCTTCGAGATTGTTGATATATTCGGCGGCAGAGAAGAAAGATCGCGGCGAGCGATGCGACCTCGAAGTCGGCATGGCGAAGCTCTTTGCGACCGAGACCGCTCAGGAATGCGCGCTCGAAGCCATGCGCGTGTTCGGCGGAAACGGTTATGCGAAGGATTTTCCGGTTGAGAGATACTACCGCGATGCGCCGCTTCTAATCATAGGCGGCGGGACCAACGAGCTTCAACGGCTCGTCATCGCTCGCAACCTGCTCAAAAAATATTCGATCAGAGATTCATAAGGCCGTCGTCAGGTAAACGAAAGTAGCGAGATAAAGTCCAAGCGACCAGAAAGGACTATGGTGTATGCGCCGAATCATTGTAGGGGCAAATATCTCCCAAAAAATAATAGTCCAAACTTGTTTAGGAAATGATGTTTCAAACACCCAGGTGCTTACGATTTCAACCTATGAAAAGAATCAATTTCAAACCTATGATATCTATCGAGGGAAGGTGGAATTTCGTGGCAATCCTTCGCCAATATATAACTGTCATGGACTAACTTTTGCCTCCAGAAGGACGGGGATACACGAATCTAAAGAAATTAGCAAAATCCTTCAAGATGATAACTATCAAGAAATTATCCATCCTCACCCTGTTTTACCCGGCGATGTGGTATTATACTTTTCGGATGACGGGGATGTAGAACATTCAGGCATAGTTATTTGCAAGCCCGATGATACCAATCTGAATATCCCTGTCGTTATTAGCAAATGGGGCAAGTATTGCGAAGTAATTCACTGGGCCAACGTATGCCCTTATGATAGTTCTCGTCTCAGATATTATAGGATTATAGACAATGATGCAAAAATTGAAAAAATTAGACTTAGAGACACTTAAAAGCCATTATATCGTTTCTAATACACCAGCTTATCTGTATAAATATTTCAGAAGAGATAATTCTGTACAGAAGCTTGCAGAGGCAGCCAGTTATTCGGAGTTAGAAAAGATTTTTAACTCCAAATTGAAAAAAAAAGAAAAAGACTTGGATGATTTGGTCATAATATACGCATTGGTTGTCGCGTTGTCATATCACGATTACTCGAAGGTAAGATCTTTTTTCGAGAAGTTGAGCGACGTGGATATCGAATGGCTGTCGAACATCAAAGAAATCTATTTATCATCCGCTGAAGTAACGCAATATCGCTCCCACAACATACTGTATAAACCTTCTCAGAAAAAGAAACTTGATGCCGAGGTTTCAAACAAGGTTCTGAACACCTCGGTCGAACCAACAACATCAATTAGAAAGGTCTGACGATGATAAAATCTAAAGTGGTTATTTGCGCTGAAAAAGTTATTCGTGATGCGGAGACAAACAGTGTATCGATTATTAATCTCATCGAAGGTATTAATGCGCAAGCGTTTCCTGTACTTATTCCAGGGGTTTCTGTGTTTGGCCTGTTTGAGAAAGATAAGGATGACCCGACTAGATTTAAAAGCAAGCTCGATATTGTACATAATAAATCCATTATCTTTAGTACAACTAGCACACTGGATTTTGAAGATAAGCAAAGGACAAGATTTATTGTTAGCATTAGCGGCCTTATAATATCCGACCCTGGAAGTTTAGAATTCATATTCTATCGAGATAAAGGTAGGGTAGGCTCGTACCAATTCAATGTTAATCTCGTAGGTGAACCACAGGTCGCAACGATTCAAAGCGATTCAACGCCTAAATCTATATCGCCAAAAAGCACAAGAAGCAAACCGAAGCGTAAAACACAGCAAAAAACCTAACTTCTCATCGACCCAAGCCGCAAATTATGTGGATTGGTCAACTTGGTTGATAGGATAGGAGGCAATCATAATGGATCTTCGTTATCCGATAGGACCGTTCGAGATGGACCCCGACATAGACGATGAGAAACGCCGGCGCTTCATCGAAGAGATAGCCGAGACCCCCGCGAGGCTTCGCGCTTGCGTAGAGCGATTGTCGCCCGAACAGTTGGACACTCCATATCGCCCCGGCGGCTGGACCGTTCGTCAGGTGGTGCATCACCTGCCCGACAGCCACCTCAACAGCTATGTTCGATTCAAGCTTGCGTTGACCGAAGAGGAACCCACGATCAAGCCTTACTTCGAAGACCGGTGGGCCGAGCTCGAAGACGCCCGGACGGGGCACATAGAAATATCGCTCGAATTGCTCGAATCGCTGCATCGCAGGTGGGTTCTGCTGCTTCGTTCGCTTACGGAGCCGGACTTTGCGCGCACCTTCAATCACCCTGAACTGGGGCTAGTGACTCTCGATAAGAACCTCTGCCTTTATGCATGGCACGGCCGCCATCACATAGCTCAGATAACTTCGCTCTGCGAGCGCGAGGGGTGGTCGAACAGCCTTTGCAAATCATCCTGAAGATGTGTTGCGTATATTCAAGATTCTCGATGAGCGAGGTCATCTTGCCGGAGGGAGTAAAAGGAATCGGAGGAGGCCGCTTTTCAGATTCCACCAAGATTTCATGTTGAACTGGAGGAGAGAACTATGGCAGAAACGAACCGTCAGATCACTTTGGCCGCGCGACCCGTCGGCTATCCTAAAGAGTCGGATTTCAAACTCATAGAGACGCCTGTTCCCGTTCCGGCGGAAGGCGAAATTCTCATCCGCGCCCTATATCTCTCGGTAGACCCTTATATGCGCGGCCGCATGAACGATGTCAAATCCTACGTGCCCCCTATTCAGATAGGCGAAGTGATGGGCGGCGGGGTCGTGGGCGAAGTGTTAGAGTCTGACAATCCCCATTTTCAAGAGGGCGATATTGTCGAGGGGTTGCTCGGCTGGCAGGAGTACGCCGTATCGAACGGCCAGGGCCTGAGAAAGATAGACCCTGAAATCGCCCCCATTTCGACCGCGCTCGGCGTGCTTGGCATGCCGGGACTTACGGCCTACTTCGGTTTGTTGGATATATGCGATCCGAAAGCGGGAGAGACAGTAGTGGTATCGGGCGCGGCCGGGGCCGTAGGGTCTCTCGTCGGGCAAATCGCAAAGATAAAAGGCTGCCGGGTGGTCGGCATTGCGGGCACAGATGAGAAAGTCGCTTACCTTGTGAACGAGTTGGGATTCGACGCCACTTTCAATTACAAGACTACCGATAACTACTATCAGAAATTGCAGGAGCAATGCCCCGGAGGGATAGACGTTTACTTCGATAACGTCGGCGGCGAAATCACCGATGCCGTGTTCATGTTGATAAACACGAAGGCGAGAATTTCAATCTGCGGCCAGATTTCTCAATATAACCTTGAGAAGCCTGAGATAGGGCCTCGATTGCTCTGGACTCTCATCGTCAAACAGGCGCGAGTGGAAGGCTTTCTCGTCTTTCAGTTCGCTGACCGGTACGCGGAAGGCATACTTCAGATGGCCCGTTGGCTCAAGGAAGGCAGGTTGAAATATGCCGAAGACATTGCCGAAGGAATCGAGAACGCGCCGCAAGCCTTCATAGGCATGCTGAAGGGTCAAAACACGGGCAAGCAACTCGTGAGGATTTCTTGATCGTCGGTGAGATTAGTAGGTGAAGCGGCCGCCGCGCCGCTCTTTGATATGCTCGCGAAAATCGTCGCTCTCCATCATGATGAGCCTGCACATCTCGTACAATCGCGAGCGAAGCCGCACGCCCACGCGCTCGGTCAGGGTCTCGTCGTAAGCCGAGCCTATCGGTATGTCGAGATAGTTCGAGGTGAAGATAGTGATCTTCTTTTCGTTATAGCGTTTGTTGATTATGTGGGTTATGGTCTCCTGTACCCACTCGGTAGGCTTGCTGGCCCCAAGTTCGTCGAGCACGAGCACTTCGGCTTCGAATACCGGAGAGAGTATCTTGAGTTCGGATGTTTGAGTGGCCGGGTTGTAACTGTCCTGAATCTCTTTCAGAAGGTCTCGGAAATCGTAAAACATTCCGGGTATGCCCTTCTTGACGATCTCTTTGAGGGCTGCGACCGCAAGGTGGGTCTTGCCCACGCCGCAGCTTCCCAGATAGAGCAATCCGATGTCGACGAGGGGATACTCTTCGACGAATTTTTTAGTGTTCATCAACGCGCGAGCCAGCGAGGGACAATTGGCCTCGAAGTTTTCGAAGCTGCAAGAGAGAAATCTCGTAGGTATTTTCGCCTCGGCGAGTAAGAGGTCGGTGCGCGCAGCCCTTTTGCACTGGCAGGGACGAACGCCTTTGCCTTCGACAAGCTCCCATCCGGTGCCATGGCAGGCGGGACACGGCTCAATATTAATATTAAGCGACTCAGCAAGCATTTAGTACGTTTCCTGTCCTGCTGTTGAAACCACCACAGAAGTCGAGGCTCAGATACGGCGACTTCAAGCGCCGCCGATTATATGAAAGCTGTGTGAAAAAAGCAATCATAAAAGCATCCTGAAAGAATATTTTTTTGCTCGAAAAATTATTTCCCTCCTCTCGATCATGCATATAGATTAACTTTCGGTTTTTATCCTCGCTGTCTCATCGCGAAATTCGTTTGAGCGATCTCTTTATGACGGCCTCGATAGTGGGTTCGCCTTCTTCTTGAAGCGCGGACGTGACGGCGCGTTCGGCCAAAGGCCTGGGATAGCCGAGGGCTATCAGCGCGGCAACCGTATCGTCTCGGACAGCGGCTCCGGCGGCCGCGGGGCGACCGGCGGTCGCCGCTTCGAGTTCGCTTTCCTCCGCCAGGAGCGCCGCGAGCTTATCGCGCAGTTCGACGGCCACGCGCTCTGCGGTCTTGCGCCCCACGCCCGGTATCCCTGTCAGCCTCACGAGGTCGCTCGTGCTTATTGCGCGTATGAGTTCGGGCGCGGGCATCCCTGATAGCATAGTGATGGCCAGTTTCGGACCTATGCCGCTTACGCTCGTGAGCCTGAGAAATAGTTCTTTCTCGCGTCCGGTCCAGAAGCCGAAGAGTTGTATCGCGTCTTCGCGGACATAAGTGTGAATCTTCAGAGTGGTATCTGATCCCGTCTCGCCGAGTTCGTAAAAAGTCGAAAGCGGAATCGTGACCTCATAGCCCACGCCGCCTACGTTTATGATGACAGTGTTCGGTTGCTTGTGAATGAGCTTGCCAGATAGTTGCGCGATCAAGTTCGGCCCCCTTGCGATTTTGAGTTTACGAAAGCTTGGGCCGCAATGTCAACGAGGCGCTGAACCTCGATTGCCTGCCTTGAGGAAAGGCCGAGTGCTTCGTAAACCTGAAATAGTACAAGTCGAATTTGAGATTTCCGATTTCCCACCGCACGATGTTTTAGGGTAAGATGGAATTCGAGCATGTGGTTCCGCCCTCTTCCTCACACACAAGCCCGATGTCCCGTATCTTTCTGACCCCGGACCATTATCGAAAACTGTTAGGAGAGGTGTATGCCCAAGACGGTCCTTGTGGTGGAGGACGATTTCGATACTCAATATCCTTTGGCCGAACTCCTTCGACTCAAGGGTTACAGCGTCATCACGGCGTCGGACGCCGAACAGGCTTTATCCATAACTCATCTTCATGTTCCCGATTTGATAATCACCGATATCGTTCTGCCGGGCAAAAGCGGCCTGCATTTCATCGCCAGCGTGCGAAGCGACGAACGTATAAAATCCACGCCGATACTTGTGATCAGCGGTTGCGGGCCTATGCTGCTGGTCGAGGCGGAATCCGTAGGCGCGGATTGCTGCCTGGAAAAGCCCATACACATTGAGAGCTTCTGGGCCGCCATCGAGCAGATGGCCGGAATAACTCGCGTTGGTGAAACGAAGGATGATTTCGAGCCGACCGGGCCGACAATACCCTACGAGCGTTCGCTTGCCCATGAAATAGACGATCTCGTTGACAAACTTCGCCTCACTTCTTCAAAAGCCGAAAAGGAGGATGTGCTCAGGCGTTTGAAAGATCGAATACGAAGGCTTCATGCGCGCAACACTCACTTTATGTGAGCGCGCGGCCCTGCCATAGAGCAAGGCGGAGAAGCGTTCCGCCCTTGATCGTGTTTACATGCTGAAAGGGAAATCGAGGCGGCCCCAATCGGCTGCGCTCGTTGGAGAAAAATTCACCTGGCGGCAAACTTCGGCCGAGCCGTGTCGAACTTCATGGCGACGCCGAAATTGGATGGTGCCTTTTCGACGCGGATCACTTCGGCCGAGTATTTCATCCAGTTCTCTTTCTTGAAAGGCACCTTTATCCAAACCGACAGCCTGTCGCCTACGTTTACGCGCCTGGTGAGATACAAAAAAGCGCCGCCCGAACTCAAATTCTCCAGCGCGCCCTCTTCATCGAAAGCCGCGCCCGTACCATCGATGCCTTTGACGGTAACATTCCATTCGACCTCGAACCTTTGCCCTCTTCTGCGTTCAAGCAATCTCATACTCCGAATTTCCATAGTTTTGTCGCGGCTCACTCAAAGATTTTTTCTTCCAAAGCTTTCTTTCTTCCAAAGCTTCCTTTTTTCAAGGCTTGTTTCCTGGTGACAGATGCTTGCGCCATGCCTTGATTTCTTCCCTCAACCCGCTCTGTAGGATTTAAATTGCAAATCCCCCGAATCTTCCTTGATGCTTGAATAAAATTGCGGATTCCGGTATGATTTCTCCGCTCTCAAGGGCGGAAAGTATCAAGTGATCTGTAAATACTGAGAGACTTGCCCCAATTACAGGCAAGATTCAACCGAATTGACAGGAGTAGCGCAATGGCAACAGAAGCCCTCACCCTTGTTGCCCGGCGCGTCGGCTGCGAGCGAGTGTCCTCCCCACAAGTTCCAGGGCACAGCCGAGGCTGGCGGGAAATACTGGCCGAAGAAGACGCGGAAGCGATATGGCAAAGGCTCTTCACCCTGATCGAATCAGCGGTTCCGAACCGACGGGATGATTGCGATCTAATCACTCAGGAGATATTCCTGCATTTGCTTGCGACACAACGTCTGAATCTGTATCTCACTGAAGGGCGCTCTGATGAAGAAATCGAGTCGGACTTGCTTTCTCTCGTAAGTGAATGAGCAGCCGGGTTCCCCGCTCCGGTTGCTGTAAGCCTTCTACTACTTCCGGAAATAGAAGGCCGCATGTCTGTACAAAGATGCGGCTGAGAGGTGTATCTTCGTCTTAATGTGACTTTTAAGGAACTGTCGAGAGGCGGGCGCGATGCCGGTCTTTCACCTCAAGGGCGAGCCTCTCCAGATCGCGCTCGAAATAGACGGGCAACCCTCCGAGGGCGTAGCCTCTCTCGGCTACCTTTGCCTGAAGTCGCGCGAGGATTTCATTGTCCGCTTCCATCCCTGAGACGAATACAGCGTCGATCTTTTCCATCACTCGGGCGGCAGATGATTTGATCTGACTGATGTAGGCGTCCGTGACCATTATCGAGTAGTCCGCAGGGATGTATTTCAAGAAGCTCGTGCCCTCGACGAGGACGCATTCGGCCTCGACCCTGCTCAAAGCCGATGAGACTCCCTCCTCGACCTGCTCGCTCGTGCAGACTACCCAGTGAACGTTCGACGCCCCGGCTTCCCAGTAACGGCCCGTGTCTTTTCCGGGCGCATACGTGGCCGCCCGGCCGCTCAATATGAGAGGCTTCTCTCCGAGCAGGGGACTGATGCAGCAAGCCTCCGGGTTCTTGCCGCAGGAGCGATAGTGCCCGCGCGAAACCTTTATGGCCTCCCATCCCGGAGCGCGCCGCAACAACTCGCACAAAACGGTGGTCTTGCCGATTCCCGACGATAAGCCTGATATGGAGATCAATGTCGCGCGCATAAAGATTTCTTTCTTCTCATGAACCGAACCATTGCGCCGATTCGGTTTGACCACAGATCACACAGATTTCACGGATAAAAAGTACAGCCGAATGTATTCATTGTGCCGTTGTGTTATCTGTGTCTGTAGAAGGCCCTGCCTCCACTGTGGTTGCCTTCTTCCGCTCTATCGGGCGCGCGAAAAGTATATCACAGGCCGCTGTGAGGCAGTCCTCTATTGAAGGGACCAAAATGTGGTTCGATAGAGCCGGACGACGTTCAGCTTATGAAGTTTCTTTCATCGGATTCCATCTGCATCATGTCGCCTACGGAGCCGCCGCCGAAGTCCGAAAGCCTTAGAAGCAGGTTCTGGCGATTGGTCGCATAAGCCAGACCGTCATTGAGGGTTATCAACCCTTCGCGAATCATGCGCTCCAACTCCGCGTCGAATACCTGCATCCCTTCGAGGTTTCCGTCCTTCATGGCATCGTATAGAGATTTGCCCTCGCGTTCGCCCTTCTCTATGTAATCGCGGGTCCGAGCGGTCGATTTGAGTATCTCTATGGCGGCTATGCGCCCCTTGCTGTCGGAGCGAGGGATGAGCCTCTGCGATATTATGTACCTGAAAGCTCCGGCAAGCCTTATGCGAATGATGTGCTCCTGGCTCTTGGGAAAGAGACCTATGAGGCGTTCGACGGTCTTGACTGCGTCCGTGGTGTGCAGAGTCGAGAGCACGAGGTGGCCCGTCTCCGACGCTTCGAGCGCGACCTCTACGGTTTCGAGATCGCGAATCTCGCCGACAAGAATCACCTTCGGGGCCTGGCGGAGCGCCGCTCTCAGCGCATAAGCGAAGGTGGGAGTGTCGGAGTGCAACTCGCGCTGATGCACGGTCGAGTTCTTGTGCCTGTGCATGAACTCGATAGGGTCTTCGATAGTCACTATGTGGTAGTACTTGATCTCGTTTATGAGGTCTATAATGGCCGCAAGGGTCGAAGACTTGCCAGAGCCTGTCGGCCCCGTGACGAGGACTACGCCGTTCTTGAGGTCGCATATCTCTTTCAACTGCTGCGGCAGGATCAGGTCTTCGAAGGAAGGAATATTGTCGGGCACGACCCTCATGACTATGGCGTGAGTGCCGCGCTGCTTGAAGACGTTTACGCGAAAGCGCGACAGCCCCGGAAGGCTGAATGAGAGATCGGCCGAGCCGTTATTATCGAGCGATTCCTGTGCGCTCTTGTTTGTGCCTATAAGAGCTTTGGCTATCCCTGCCGTATGAGCGGGGGTCAATTTCTCAAGCCCCGGCATAGGGACGGGAGTGAGCTTGCCTATCAATTCCACCTGGGGCGGGCGGCCCGGCGAAAAGATAAGGTCGGAAGTTTTGTCCGAAACTGCCAGCATCTGCTGTACGATCTGCGAAAAATTAATGGTAGACATTAAGCAAAGAACCCCGATAAAAATGATTCATAGACTTCACCAACTGAAAGCCATAACCCTTTATACTCTCTGCGCGCGGCGATGGATGATATTTTCTTTTCGCAAATGTAGTGCGAGCGAAAAGGTTTCTTTCTTGAAAAGGTTTCTTTCTTGAGCCACCCGCCCGGCGGAAAGGTACTTACGGCGCTCTGAGCTTCTGTTTTGATAAAACCCATCACTGGCGACTGCGCAAAGAATAAACAGGATTCGGCGATCCGAGTAGGGGCAAATCAGGATTTCAACTCACTCAAAAGGTGAGTCAATATGTACACTCCGATATTACCTTCGAATTTCCGATTGTCAACAGTTGATGATTTCCGACTCACCGCTGCCCGGCGTAGTTTGAGGAAAAAGATCGCAGTATACCCTTCGTCTTCCTTTTGTTGATGCTCCAACAGATGAGTGATGCATGCAGGAGGGAGAAAATTCACGCCCCATTGCGGGCGCTTGAGTCGAAGGCTTTGATGATGAGACAGGCTATTGTACCGGCGATAGGCGCTCAAAAATATAGTAGACCTCGCCGCGAGCGACCCGACCTCTGTATATCCACTTCTTTTGAATGACATCGCCCGCCTTTACGCCCCTCAAAGCTTTCTCTCCGTCTTCGATCAGTTGATAAATCTCCGAAGACGAGACGACGTGTAATTCAGGCACGCGGTCTTCGCCGGTCTCTTTTACCAGATTGAGGACCGTCTGGCGAAGTATATCTATTTTGTTCTTCGCTCGCGTGTATGCTTTGCGCGTCATTTCGTTTTGCTTGAACAGAAACTCAAGCTCTTCCTCTT
>JAKEHD010000434.1 GCA_022615215.1 Blastocatellia bacterium | reverse complement strand
TCGATTACGCCGCAATCGAGCAGGACAGCCCGGCGCTCGGCGCGGGGGCGCGTCACATGATGATTATGCTGACGGCTGTGGCCGCTTACTCGACCAGCCTCCTGATTCGCGGAGGCCACTTGCCTCCTTCAGGCTCCAGGTTGATCGCCGTCCTGATGCTCGAAGGCGTGGGCCTGGGGCTTCTCGTCGCGGGGGGCTGGTACGGCGGCCTTATGGTTTTTCGATATGGAATAGGGCGCGACGAAATTACAAGAGATGAAGAGAAAGAGTAACAGCCATTCTCCGATTCATCATCTGCGGCCGACGGCGAGACTCTCCCTCCTAAAGACCATCACGTAAGCAAGCGACAACAGCCCGGATTCGATGCGAACCCGAAACCTCGCCCCCGATTCATCGCCCGGTCACCAAGCCCTCCCTGAAACGCGCCCGGAAAAAGAAGGGCCATTCTTAAAATCGCTATCAGGATTTTTTCTCTTGACATAACGAACGGTCGTACTGTATAAAACGAACGGTCGTGCTGTTTTAAATTTAACCGAACCGCAAAATGGAGATTGAAATAATGGATTTGACCATAAGCCGGGCCTCGCGTCGACGTGAGATGGCAAGGGGCGAGAAGACACGTCAGGAGATTCTGAAGGTTGCGATGGACATCGCTTCGGCGGAGGGCCTGGAAGGATTGACCATAGGCCGCCTCGCGCAAGAGTTGAATATGAGCAAAAGCGGATTGTTCGCCCACTTCGGGTCGAAGGAAGAGCTTCAACTCGCCACGATAGATACGGCGCGCGCCGTATTTGTCACAGAAGTGGTAGAACCTTCATTCCCTGCCGAGCGCGGGCTTGCGCGGCTGGAAGCGATGCTCGAAGCCTGGCTTTCATACGTGGAGCGAAGCGTTTTTCGGGGGGGGTGTTTCTTCTTCGCCGTCTCGGCGGAGATGGATGACCGTCCGGGATCGGTTCGCGATCTGGTGGCGGAGTTGACCAAAGCCTGGCTCGACGCCATCGAAGAGGAGATAGGCCAGGCGCAGGCAGCGGGGCAGTTGAATCCCAAAGCGGATGTCGCTCTGCTCGCCTTTCAGTTGCATGCCTTCGTTCAGGAAGCCAACTGGTCATTCCGACTGCACGACGATCAACAGGCCTTTGCACACGCGCGCGCTGCAATCCGCCAATGCCTGACGATGGCAGCAACCGCGGCCGGACAACGCGCCCTGTCCGGAAGGCAAGCCGCGACCGGAAAGGTCGGAAGAAAGCGAAGAAGTAAATAAAGGAGGAAGTCGAGTTATGAACAGTATTGCAGAGAGTAATGGCCCGAAATCGAATATGTTGCGCCTTGCGCTGCGGGCGAACGGAGTCTTTTCCGCGCTTTCAGGAGCGGTCCTGATCGTCGCATCCGATTATGTCACCGCGCTCATCGGAATCGAAGCATCATTGGTTCCGACCGGCGTCCTGTTGCTCGGTTTCGCTGCGGGATTGCTCTGGAATGCGCGGCGCGAAGTGATCAATCGAACGGAAGCCTGGATTGCGGTCGCGCTCGACCTGGCCTGGGTTATAGGCACAGCGGGGCTGATCTTTGCCGGGGTCTTCAACTCGACTGGAAACTGGGTGGTCGCGCTTGTGGGCGACGTAGTGCTGCTCTTTGCAGTGCTGCAATTTCTGGGCTTGCGAAGGCTCCGACGGCGGAGCGTCGCGTAATTCTCTGGCAAGATCATGGAGACCATCATGCGAAAAAGAATCATCTACCTGATGCCTTTATTCTTTGCGGCATTCTTCTGTATTGCGAATACAAGCATAAGCCATGCTCAACCGAACGCCGCACATTCACCGCCGTCCCCTGCTAATAGAGCCACAGACGGTGTGAATGAAGAGATTTCCGCCGGTTTCCCCTTCAAATCTCGCTTTGTCGAAGTGGAGGGCGCGATGATGCATTACATAGACGAAGGCGCAGGCGACCCGATTCTGCTGCTGCACGGCACTCCGACTTCCGTCTACGTCTGGCGCAACATCATTCCGCATCTCGCACTGCTCGGACGTGTGATCGCAGTCGACCTCATCGGGTTCGGCAAATCCGGCAAGCCCGATATCGAGTATCGCTTCGCGGACCACTACAAATATGTCGAGGGCTTCATCGAGAAGATGCAACTTAAAAACATCACCCTGGTGTTGCACGACTGGGGCGGAGCGATAGGATTTCACTACGCCGTGCGACACGAAAGCAACGTCAAGGGCATTGCATTCTTCGAGGCGCTGCTCGCGCCGCTCCCAAAACTTGAGATGTGGCCTGAAAATTACCGGAAACTCTGGCGGGCGTTTCGCACTCGCGACGAGGGCTGGGATATGATCGTCAACCGGAATTACTTCATCGAGAAACGATTGCCCTCAGAGGTGATGCGCAAGCTCACCCAAGAAGAGATGAATCATTACCGCGAGCCGTTCAAAGACCCGTCGAGTCGCAAACCTCTGTGGCGCTGGCCCAACGAACTGCCCATAGGCGGCGAGCCTGCGGATGTGGCGAAGATTCAGGATGAATACATCGAAAAGCTGAAAAGGTCTGATCTTCCGAAACTCCTGATCTACGCGAAACCGGGCAGCCTTATGCCTGAGCAAGTTGTCGAGTGGGCGAAGCAGAATTTCACAAACCTGAAGACCGTATACGTCGGCGAGGGGCTGCACAATATTCAGGAAGACCTCCCCTTGCCCATCAGCGCGGCGCTGGCCGAATGGATTCACCTCGATCTCGATTCACAAAACGCGGATAAGACCGGCGACTCCGCCTTGCCCCCGCCCGGCAAGCTCTACGACATAGGCGGTTATAAACTCCACATCAACTGCACGGGCAAAGGCGGCCCGACGATAGTGCTCGAATCGGGCGCGCCCGGATGGTCTATTCATTGGAGCGAAGTGCAGAAAGAGGTTGCGAAATTTGCGCGCGTCTGCACTTATGATCGTGCCGGATACGGATGGAGCGAGCCGGGACCGCACCCGCGCACAGCCAAACAGGCGGCAGAGGAACTGCACAAGCTGCTTGCGAAATCGGGAGAGAAAGGCCCTTACATACTCGCAGGCCATTCCTTCGGCGGATATGTTGTGCGCCTCTTTGCCGATCAGTATCCAAAGGATGTGGCGGGCATCGTGCTGGTTGACGCGGCGCATGAACAGCAATGGGAGCGGCTGCCGGGCGCAAGGCAGGCAATCGAAGCGAGCTTCCCCGGCCGACAGGAAACCATTGCCAAAGCTCGCGCCGGGCAACTCAAAAAAGAGGATTACAGCGACCCGCCTTCGCCTGATACGCTGGCCGCTTACCGATACGCCTGGCTACGCCCGGAGACACATGAAACCGCGCTGGCCGAACAACAGTCGGCCTTCGATAGCGCAAAACAGGTTGCGGCGACGAAACCGCTCGGCGATCGCCCGCTGCTCATTCTCTCAGCAGGCAACAGTTTCGCCTGGTTCATAGAACCGACAGAAGCCAATCTTCCCGTGATCAAGATGCTGAACGAGCTATGGCTGGAAATGCAAAAAGAGATGGCAAAGCTGTCGAGCAGAAGCAAACACATCATCAGCGAAAAGAGCACACACGCCATCGTTTTCCAGCAACCCGATGTCGTGGCCGATGCGATTCGACAGATGATCGATGATGTAAAGAGAGTCCGCTGATGTTTTTATGGCAAGCCCTCCGTCGTCTCGTCATATTTTTTTCAGTCAACGTCGATTTTCCCTATGCTCATTCGTTATAGTCAGGGCAGGACCAGTTGCAAGTGACGCTTCTGGTCCGACCCAATTTTCTAATCGGGGGTAACGCGATGAGCAAAGTCGATGAAGCGACTCAAACTATGATCCGCAATCTTGAAGAGAAGACCGGCAAGTCCGTTGACGAATGGCAGAAGATCGCGCGGCAAAGCAAACTGGTCAAACACGGCGAGATCGTCAAATTTCTCAAGACCGAACACGGCCTCACGCATGGCTATGCCAATCTCGTCGCACATCAGGCATTACAGTCCGATGCAAGCCATTTCGAGGGCGATGATTTGATTCGGGCACAGTACACAGGCGCGAAGGCTGCCTTGCGTCCGATCTATGATGCCCTGATCGCAGAGGTTGAGAAGTTCGGCGAAGATGTGGAGATTGCGCCGAAAAAAGCTTATGTCAGCCTCCGCCGGAAAAAGCAGTTCGCCTGCCTGCAACCTTCGACCGCCACGCGCTTCGATGTCGGAATAAACCTGAAAGGCGTAGCCCCGGCGGGGCGGCTCGAAGCATCAGGCAGCTTCAATGCAATGGTCAGCCATCGCGTGCGCGTCGGCGAAGTAAGGGAAGTCGACGACGAATTGATCGGCTGGCTGCGTCAGGCTTATGACCAGGCATAAGCGGTTTCAGCGAAAGAGCATACACCAAAGATCTCATTCATAGCGCAGGGCTGTCAGCGGTGGTTTTACAGCCGACTGCAATGACCGGTCAACGCTTAATTGATTGATACGTCGCTTAAAGCGCGTGTAATAGGAGTTCGATCACTCGATGAACCGCCAGCGGCGAAATGATAAATAAGGTTAGAAGCGTTAAAGCGAATGCCCCGCCTACGATAGTGCTGGTTCTGCCCCATGAACGCAACAAGCCGATCTTTTCACCAATCGGAGGCCGATCACCTAATGAAAGGACACGGATGACGCGCCTCTCGAAATTTTCATACGATCCGCCTGTGAAACCTGATTCGGTTGTTTGAGGACTTAGCGGCAGTCCCGTGAGTGTGAGCCGTTTCAGGCGCACAAGAGCTCCTGCAACTTCGGCCGGGGCGCTCGTGCGGCGCACTGCAATTTCATCACATACAATCTCGACCTGTTCGCTCCACCAGCGGTACAAGAGCCTGGTCAATGGAAAAGCCGGAGACATATACCGGCATATTGTCAGCACCCACTTCGATAGATTGTCGCGCCGCGCGTGGTGCGCTGCTTCGTGTTCAAGGAGCGCAGATAGCTCCTCGGATGAGAGCGCATTAAGTAGCCCTGTTGAAATAACAAGTTTTGACCGCAGGCAGCCCCGCACGAAGGAAGAAGGGAAGCGACTCACTACTAAGCCAATATCAATTCCGTATCGTCGGCAGGAATTCTCAACCTGCTTGACTCGCTCAGGCGAGGCAGGCTCCGCATCAAGTTCCAGCCAGCGTACAACGCGACCAATGCGAAAGTAGCCGCTCGCCACTGCGTAAAGTGTTGCTAGTGCCGCCAACAGAACAAATGCGAGGGCAGCATATCCAACCAACGGGTCTATCGGAGCGGTCAACCTGTTTAGCAGGTGGGTGGTATGTAATGCTTGATGCTCCTGTATCCACCGGCTTGCGCCAAGCCAAATCGCAGGAAGTAATGATGCGGTCACGAGCCAGGCAGAGAGCAGCGGCGGAATTATCAGCGCAGCAGCATAAAGTCGTGAAAGCAGGAGCGGATGCCACGTGCGGCACCACGCACGTGCTATCGCTGCCAGGCCAAACATTGCAATGGAAAGCGCCACATTGATCAAAACAAAGTTTTCAATGCTCAAGAGCAGTAATGACCACGCGGATACATCCATCAGTTCTTTCCCTCTCGTTTTTCCTTGATCAATACTTCAAGGCGGTCCAGCTTCTCCTCGTCTTCACCGACCATATCAATAAAGGTAGAAAGAATTGGTTCACCCAGACCTCCGATGAGCGCCCCCAAAACTTCCCGCGCCAGATTGCGCTCAAATTCCTCCCGCGTGTAGCGCGGCGCGTAAACATAGGCTTTCCCCTGTTTCTCGCGAGTCAGATCCCCCTTGCGATACATCCGGTCGAGCGTTGTAAGCACGGTTGTGTGAGCGATCTTTCGCTTGCGGCGCAACCTTTCTTCGACTTCTACTACAGTTTGACCGGGGCGCTCCCACAGCACAGTCATCACTTCGGCCTCAAGCTTGCCAAGTACCTGCTTGATGCCTTGAGCAGTGGGGCGATAGCCTCGCATCGCAATTTTGAACACATTTGCCATATACGCCTTCCCTTTTGGGAGAAAAAATATTATTATTGCGTTGCAACTATAGTCAATAGTCGGTGCGCCAGGCGGCGCTTGATGAGAGATATACAGTTACAATATAACAATCTCTCAAGGCGGATTAACTGCCCACGTTCGAGCTCTTTATAAACAAGGGAGCCAAGATGTCTTTGGGTCACGAGCATTTTCATACAAACCATCAGCTCCACGCAGAGGCCCACGACCATAGCGTGCAAGGCCATACTCACGGCGCTGTCGATCCCTCTATTCTTACATCCGAACGTGGGGTATGGGCAGTCAAGCGGTCGTTTGTAGGTTTGTTTGCTACAGCCCTGTTGCAAGTTGCGGTTGTTTGGCTCTCGGCAAGTGTAGCCCTTCTGGCTGACACCATCCATAATTTTGGCGACGCCTTTACAGCCATCCCCCTCTGGATTGCCTTCAGACTGGCAAGATGGAGTCCCAGCAAGCGTTTTACGTACGGATATGGTCGCGTGGAGGATCTGGCTGGCGTAGCCATCGTGCTTGCCATTCTGTTGAGCGCCTTCCTCGCTGGCTATGAATCTGCTCGCCGACTATTGGAGCCGCAAACGGTAGAGTACCTATGGGCCGTAATGGCCGCATCCGTCATCGGCTTTTTAGGCAATGAGGGCGTCGCGCTTTTTCGCATCAAGGTTGGCAAAGAAATTGGCAGTGCTGCGCTCATCGCTGATGGTTATCACGCTCGCGCGGATGGTTTAACCAGTCTCGCAGTGCTCATAGGAGCGATAGGGGTCTGGCTTGGATATCCTCTGGCAGACCCTATCGTGGGCCTTCTTATCACGGCTGCGATTTTGAGACTTGTATGGCAAGCCGGAAAGTCTGTTTTCACCAGATTGCTCGATGGTGTTGATCCCGAAGTGGTCGATGAAATTCAGCACGCGGTGAGCCACGCTCCTCGGGTTGTGGAGGTTACTGATGTGCGTGTGAGATGGCTTGGGCACCGGATGCATGCCGAACTCAGTATCGCCGTTGCCCCCGATCTTTCGGTCGAAGAAGGGCATGATGTGGCCAAGGAGGCTCGCCACCGCCTCCTGCATCATTTGCGCTATCTTTCGAACGCTACCATTCACGTTGACCCTGCGAACGCATCAGGCGAGAAATACCACCGTATTATGGAGCACACACACGATGATCTGCCTATGCATTCGCATTGAGAAATTTGAGGAGCCGCTAGGTTTTTAGCTTTTCTCAAACTAATGGAGGTGTCTGGTGCAGGCTTTAGGTCGCCTTGTCGAAATCGAAAGCGTCTTATATAGCGAAGAGGACATTTTCCGCTGGGATGAATCCCGCAGGATTAGTTTCCAATTTCAAGTCATATCAAGTGCTTTCCGATACCACTACGAGCAGTGCGAAATATACCGGCGATTCTGCCAGGCTGAAGGTGTGCGCCCGGAGACAATCTTCTCACCGGATGACATTCTTAGAATTCCTTTGATTCCATCATCGATGTTTAAGTCGCTTGAGGTTCGAACAGTTCCAGAGGATCAGATTATACTGCGCGCGGGGCAAAATGAAAGTATTTCCAGAGAGGAACGCTTATGTGGAGTGCGCCGCCCTTTTTATTTCTTCAAAGCTTTCTTTCTTCTGG
>JAKEHD010000433.1 GCA_022615215.1 Blastocatellia bacterium | reverse complement strand
TTTTGTTTTTGCCCGTGGAGGTGTTGATATGGTCGGGCCACCCATAGAGCCGGCGGGACCGGGCCAACGCTCTGCATGTGTCGAGGTCTTCCTTGTACATGCCGAAGTTCGAGTCGGCGACGTAAAGGTCATTGCGGCCACCCTTGGCTTTGACGATCGCCATCCTTCGTCCAATGTAATCGATCTCGGCTTCGACAGAGTTCACGGAGAAACGCCCGATCTTGTCGTAGTAATCGATCCCTTCGACGCAGAAAGTGCATTTAAAGGGGCAGCCGCGCTTGGTCTGAATGAGAGGCCACAGGCGGCCGTCAAAGAATTCATCGAATTTCCCGGTCGTGTATGGGGAGGGGATTTGATCCAGATCCCGTATTCGTTCAGCCTCGCGAGGTGCGGGCATCAGGTTGCCTTTTTGGTCAAGTGAGTGGACCGAGGGAAGTTTCCCCTTTACCTTCTCGCGATCCATCTTGGAGGCTATTAACGCCTTCAGCATGTCCGCAAAAGCGATTTCTCCTTCGTGAAGGACATAGAAGTCCACCTCCCGATGCAGGTGCAGAAAGGCCTCCTGCTTTTCAGGTTCAAGCGGATAGTTGGGCCCTCCCATTACGATGAGGGTCTTTGGACTCAATTCCTTCACGCGTCGGGCAAACGCCAGCGACAGCTCGGAGTTCCAGACGAAATTGCTGAACCCCATGAGGTCGGGCGCCCCCTCGGCCAGCAGGGCTTGAGACACTCGTTCCGGATACCGGAAAAGCCGGATGGGATGGGTGAACTGGATCTGGCTCTCGGTGTAGGTGGCGACGCAACCGATGGCGAGCGGAAAGGTATCGGCTCCGAGAGATTGGGTGTCCTGTCCCGTGTAGGTAAGGTCCGCGAGCCAGACGCGCAGATCGGTTCGGACCTGTGCGTCCATCATCTGCAGCATGGCGCTAACCTACGTGGTGGTTCACTGGAGAAAGGCTATCTCGGCGCATAGGCATCGGGATGCAGGATGACATGGAGAGAGCGTTATTGTCAAGATTAGGAAATAGGTCAGGACATGTGAAATGGGGGACCTCAGGAGAACGTAGATCGAGTCGCTCATCACGCATCATCGGAAACGTGGCGCATGTATTACAGTAACAAGCTGGAGAGTCTTAAAGACATTTTCGGCTCGAACGATGTGAGACTCGAGCCGGATCGCTTGGTGGTCAATGGTCGTGGTTATCCAGTTGTCGATGACGTGATCATTCTTCTTGATCCCGGCCAGTACCCGGAATCGCTCAAGGGGCAGGGGGGGCCGAGCGAGTCTCCGTCGCATTTCGCAGAGGATATCCAATTCACGTTCGGGGAGGAGTGGAAGGAGTTTTCAGAAATACTGGAGGAGCATAAACGGGATTTCCTCCGATACTTCGATTTGGTTGACGTTTCCGGATTCAGTCGTTTCAGGCTTTGCGATCTGGGGTGTGGCAGCGGCCGATGGAGTCACTTTTTAAAGGACAAATGCCGCGAGTTGGTCTTGGTGGACTTTTCCGAGGCGATTTTTTCGGCGCGGCGCAATTTGAAAAACGCCGGCAATGCGCTGTTTTTCATGGGCGACCTGAAACGCCTGCCTTTCAGGGAAAAGTTCGCGGATTTCTTGTATTGCCTGGGCGTCCTGCACCACTTGCCCACCAATGCGCTCGCGGAAGTGCGGGCCCTGAAGAAGTACGCCCCGACGCTCCTGATTTACCTCTATTACGCGCTGGACAATCGCCCGATATATTTTCGCGGATTACTGGCTGTGGTCACTGGATTGCGCAGGTTGGTTTCAAGGATCCGGAATCCGTTCTTCCGGTTATCTTTCTCATGGTTGACTGTAGTGCTGGTTTATTTGCCGCTGGTCTGTCTCGGCTGGATATTGAAGCCGGTCGGGCTGGCTCCGTTCGTCCCCCTCTATGAAGGCTATCACGGGAAAAGCCTCCAGGGAATTCGGCAGGATGTGTATGATCGCTTCTTTACCCGCATTGAACAACGCTTCAGCCGAAAGCAAATCCTGGCGCTCAAGGATACGTTCAACAAGGTGGTTGTTTCCG
Organism: Blastocatellia bacterium; assembly: GCA_022615215.1. Taxonomy (GTDB): domain Bacteria; phylum Acidobacteriota; class Blastocatellia; order UBA7656; family UBA7656; genus JAKEHD01. Next base: position 1,724 of record JAKEHD010000433.1, on the reverse strand, counting down.
ACCATTTGCCGTACTGGCATTTTCTATGCCAAGAATGACAAAGAGTTTGGTGGCGTTCCGGGATGACTAATCAGTTTGCAATACATCGCAAGCCAGGAGCCATCGCTCTTGTCGTGGCCGGCGGAATTGGCCTGGGGCTTGTTTCCTTCAAAGCGCTTGATATCGTATCGGCCTTGGGATATCGATTGCCACAGGAAGACCTTGCGACCGACTATTTGAAAGGGCTCGCGTGGGCCATTGTCTTGGGTCTCAGTATTCTGGCCTGGCCGGTGTCTGAGAGAAACAAACAAGATCTCTTATGGGTATGGTTTGCAAAATCACTCGTTACGCTGGGTGTCATGTTGTTCTATGAATGGAATTATCCGCTGGATGCGCACGGATATTTCGATGAGTCAAGGCAACGAGGGTTCGAATGGGAAGGATTTCAAATAGGTGGTGAGCGCTCCGGCACCTATAACCTGACCAACCTGTGTTGGCTGCTCCAGCAGCTTGTGCCCGATTCCTTTCACGGGTTGAAGGTAAGCTTCGCCATGCTGGGCCTTGTAGCGGTGTATCTCTTCTACCGCGCCGCGGTGCTGTTTCTCGGTCACGAGGACAGGGGAATCTTTTTCCTCCTGGCGTTTTGGCCCACGGTTTTGTTCTGGTCTTCTATTCTGGGCAAAGACCCCCTTGTCTTTTTAGGCATTGCCCTCTATGCGTATGGGGCGGTCGGATGGATCCATTTGAAGAAAACGCGATTTCTTCCGGTGCTCGCATTGGGAGTTATGGTCGCGATGGCGATGCGAGTGTGGCTGGGCGTGATCATGTTTCTGCCCCTCGTGATGATCGTCTTGAGAGGGAAGCTCAATATCGGTGCAAAAGTGGTGTTCGGGCTGCTGGTAGGGGTTGCGCTGTGGTTCAGCGCGGGTCAATTTGCGGCATATTTCCTGCTCGAAACCACCGAGGAGTTAATGGAGAAGACAGAATCGGTATCGGCGGGTTTTGCGGACCCTGGAAAAGGCGCTGGGTCTTCGTTAGAGTTCCAGGAGTATGAAGGCTTTGGCGGGATGGTTGCGTTTTTGCCGGCGGGAATCTTCACCGCTTTGTTCCGCCCCTTGCCAGGGGAAGTCCTCAATGTCTTTGGGTTCTTTGCCAGCCTGGAGAACCTAGTCGTGCTGAGCCTCCTGTGGCTGGCGGTAAAAAGGACTCGGTGGGAGGAATTAAAAGAGCCGGTGGTCATGTGGGCGTGGCTTTTCGTGATTACCTGGTCATCGGTCTATGCCTTTGTCTCCAGTTACAACCTGGGAACCGCGTCGCGGTACCGGTTGCAGATATTGCCGGTCATGATCTGTCTGTTGGTCTATCTCTCACGGCGACGGGCCCCTGCGCGGTCTTTGGTACCGATCACCCCGACATCCTGTCCGGTCGGTCCGCGATAGGCAAACCCTGGCGCTGGCCGTCTTCGTGAATCAAAGCGCCGGGGAGGCTCCGAATACCATTCACAGGTTACGTGTGTCTCTATACACAGCGTCTTAAGTAATGCCGCATGCAAAGATACGGACGAATTCCGTCACTCCCGCGAAAGCGGGAGTCTATACGCTTTTTCTGGATTCCCGCTTGCGCGGGAATGACTGACGGATGCGCATGTAGTTGAGTCATCATGAATAACTACTGAAATTATTGAGTGCCAATGTGCGGCATAGCCGGATATCTCACTGTACCCCGCCAAAAAAGTTGCGATGAAC
>JAKEHD010000432.1 GCA_022615215.1 Blastocatellia bacterium | reverse complement strand
GGAAAGGATGAAGGCGGAAGGATGAAGGATGAAAACCAGAGCGAAGTAGAGGATTCATCCTTCATCCCTCATCCCTCATCCTTCTAAACGCCCCTGCACCCGGAACCGCGGTCGGCGTCCCGACCTAAGAATGCCTTATGTCACGAACCCGATTGATGCTCGACGATATAGATCAACTGCCCGCGTGGGCGCAACGCATGGCGCGCAAATACTACGCGGGCGAGGCCACACATTTTCTGCTCTACAACAACATATATGACCTTGTGCGCTCAGGGGCGGATTATATAAGCCTGCTCAATTACCTTCAGCGCGAGCTTGTAGGCACAAAGCACCTGCTCACTTACAACCGAAGCGAGGGCATAAGGTTCGGCTCAACGGAAGCCGAGCGCGCCTTCCTGGCTCAGATACGCGCAGCCGATCCGCTTACGGGTCAGAACATAGCCAAGCAGATGCCCAGAGACCCGGCCCGCGCTATTCCCTTGATAGAACATTTTTTGCTCTTCGGCGATCAGGTGGCGGTCATAATAAATTTCATGGACACGATCATTCCCGCAGGCGACATAAGCTATATGTCGGGCGAAGACCGCACCAACCTCGTCACGTTTCAGCGATGGATAACGAGTTCGAGGCTGCTAAGGAAAGACAACATAGTCGTCCTCATTGCCGAAAGCGTCGCCGAAGTCCACCCGCGCATACGTCAGAACTCGCGCCTCGCGGCCATAGACATCCCCTACCCGGACGAGACCGAACGGCTCGAATTCATCCGTCATCTCTCAGGTCAGTTGCCGCAACTCAAGATGGAGGTTACGGAAGAGCATATCTCACTCCTGACATCGGGCCTCAACCGCGTACACCTGAATTCGCTCATGCGCAGCGCGGCGGTCGAAGACGCTGGCCTTACCTCGGACAAGATTCGCCAGAAGAAGAAAGAGCTTATCGAAGCCGAATGCGTAGGGCTTGTCGAATTCGTACACCCTCGCTACGGGCTTGATTCGGTGGGCGGCATGAGCAAGGCGAAAGAGGCTATGAAAACAATCGCCGAAACCATTCGCGCAGGGATAACCGAAGAAGCGCCGATGGGCATACTCATATCCGGGCCTGTAGGAACGGGCAAGACGTTTCTCGCCGAGTGCTTCGCGCACGATTGCGGATTGAACGTCGTGGAGTTTAAAAACTTCCGCGAGCGATGGGTGGGTTCCTCAGAAGCCAATCTCGAAAAGATATTGAACCTTTTAGAAACTCTCGCGCCCATAGTGGTGCTCGTAGACGAAGCGGACGCAACGCTCGGCTCTCGTGAGACGGGCGGAGATTCAGGCGTTGACGCGCGAATATTTTCGAAGCTCGCTGCTGCGATGGGAGATACGCGCAATCGCGGACGTATACTCTGGATACTGATGACGAGTCGGCCGGACCTTCTGCCCATAGACCTCAAACGCCAGGGCCGCGCCGAAGAGCATATATCGCTCTTCTATCCTGAGACTGAAGAAGACCGTCAGGCCATAATCGAGGCGATGCTGCGCAAGAACAAGATCACTCATGAAGTGACCGATTGGGCACCTATAACGAAGAGCGATTTATCGCTTTCGGGTGCCGACATCGAATCGATGCTGATTCGCGCGCGTCGCGTGAGCCGGGCCGCCGGGCGCAAGGCGGTCCATCAGGAAGACATCGAACAGGTGGCGAACGAATTCAGCCCCGCGCGCGATGAGATGGCCGTCGAGTACCAGGTGCTCGTGGCGGCACGCGAAGCCACCTCACGCGATATGGTGCCCGAAAAGTACCGCCACCTCTCTCCCATAGACCTCAGCCAACGAATAGAGGCGCTCAGGGGTTATATTCGGTAGATGTTGCGGGATATTATGAGGCAATTCAAAATCATAATCGAAAAGCACACGGACGGATACGTGGCCTACCCGTTAGGTCTCAAGGGAGTGGTCGTAGGTGAAGGAGACAGCTATGAAGAAGCGTTGTCCGATGTGAAGTCCGCTATTCGCTTCCATATCGAAACTTTCGGCCAGGAAGCTCTCGAAAGCAATTCTCCTGACCGAACCTGAATGTGACAATAGCCAGGAAAGAAATCAACCATGTTGACGAAGTACATCAATGCAGCCATGCGGCGGGCGAAATACGAAATATTGTCGGACGATGAGAGCTTCTACGGAGAGATTCCGGGATTTGACGGCGTGTACGCTAATGCCGCGACTCTCGAAGATTGCCGCGAGGAATTGGAAGAAGTAATGGAAGACTGGATATTATTCCAGGTCGCCAAAAATCTTTCGCTGCCCGTAATCGACGGAGCGGCAGGCTAAAATCGAAAGAGACGAATGGGAAAAGCTATAGAGAATCTACGCATGGAAACCTCGAATAATCGCAAGCGATTGACGGCGCGTGTGATTCGTCCGGGGGATTCTCTGCCCGGACGTTCGGACTGGGAAACGGCCTCAGTTGAAGAGAGAATCAACGCCGTGTGGGAGCTTACCCTTCTGTGCCTTGCCTGGCAGGGAAACCAAACCGATGAGCCGCGACTTCAGAGATCTGTTAGCAGAGTTCAACGTTCAGGGCGTTGAATATATAATTGTCGGCGCACACGCCCTGGCTGCGCATGGCCATGTTCGCGCGACGAAGGATATGGATGTGTGGGTGCGGCCGGATGCCGAGAACGCGAAGCGGGCACTCAGGGCGTTGAAGGAATTTGGCGCTCCTTTGCACGATTTGACTGAGGCTGATCTTGCGACACCAGGCACGGTGTTTCAGATTGGGATTCCTCCACTCCGCATCGATGTAATTACTGCGATCGATGGCGTGAGCTTCGATGAAGCATGGCCTGCCCGTCTACTGACTAAATTTGCGGATCAGACCGCTGCAGTATTATCGAGAGAGCATCTGATCCGTAACAAACGCGCCTCAGGTCAGACTCAGGATATGGCAGACGTTGAGTGGCTGGAGACCGACAAGGAAGGAAGCAGGTGACGCATTGTAGTTCTCTGCTCTGGCTCTATAGAAAATCCGTTAGTATCAGAAATATTGAAAATACTTGAGGAGAAACGCAATGAACTCAAGAGTTCTCGAACGGAAGATCCGCTGGCCTCAAGACCGGGATTAAAGTAGTGATGTTTAAACCCCTTGTCCGACAAATTGATAAAGAAGCGCAAGAGTGGTTGCCGCTCTCACACGACGAAGAGTTGATCGCCTGGGCCAGTCTTCATGGATGGGATACAACGGATGCGCAGGCCCAAAGACTGCTCGCTCGTCAGACCCTCTTAAATGCAATCATCCGTCAGACGATCACGACAATTGCAAATCACACATTCGCCACGCCGCTTGATTCGTTCGAAGTCCGACCGTCTCAATCCATAACTGAAACCATCTCGGAAGCGGCACAAAGCTTACAGGTTTTTAACTTCTGGGGAGACCTCTATAATGCCTTGATACCGCAATCCGAGCGCCGGCGTATAGGTCAGTTCTGGACGGGCGAACAGATTGCCGATTGGATGACGGCGTGGCTTCTTGCCGAGCGCCCTCGCCGATTGATCGATGTCGGATGCGGCGCGGGTAACTTTCTTCTTAAAGCCGCTCAACTTATGAATCGAAATCATTATCAAACAGAACTTCACGGCATCGATCTCAGCCCCTTATTGCTGAATGTCGCTCTGGCCGGGTTCCTGATGCGCGGTGAAGCATCAAAGATCCCCGCGCTCGAAGTTCGAAACTATCTCGACTTCTCATTGCCTCATGAAACCGATGCGGTGATCTGCAATCCGCCATATACGCGCCATCATCATATTCCTCCGGCGGTGAAAGATCGCTTGCAGGCATTTTTCAAAACACATCTCCACTGCGAGGTTTCCCGGCAGGGGACTATGGCTTTTTACTTCCTTCTGAAGCTGATCGCTGAAATGCCCGAAGGCGCTCGCGCGGCTGTCATAGTCCCTATGGAAGTCCTCGACGCTCGCTACGGCAAAGCGGCAAGGCGCGTACTCTGCCAGCAAACTGCTATGAACGCCATCATTCATTTCTCGCCTCAGATGAATGCCTTTCATAAAGTCGACGTTGGGGCCTCTATAATATTCTTCAGAAAAGGCTACGAGAAAGAGAACCGCGTTCGCCACCTGACGCTTGATGCGCTGCCTGAGACGGACGAGCTAATGGCATGTCTGGAAACAGACAAAATTGAAAAGCGCGATCTCGGATTTGGTTCTTTAGTAATCCGCCCGCAGGACGATTTATTCGAAGTTTCGAAATGGTTCGCCGCCAATTCTTCAGATGATTCGAAAGCCGATTGGCGAGAGAGCGGGCTGGTCGTTCCCTTGAAAAATCTGGCTCGTGTCATGCGCGGCATAGCTACGGGCGCAAACGACTTCTTCGTTCTGCCTACGGAAGAGGTCCATAATCGTTCGCTTGAGCCTTACGTCGTGCCGACTCTTCATCGCAATCGCGAAGTCCAGGATATAATACTCGACCAGGCTGCCTGGCAAATCCTCGCCGAAGAAGGCAAGCGCGTCTGGCTGCTCTACTTGAATAACGGGCATGAAGAGGCAGACCCGAATCTGCTTTCGTATCTGGCCGAAGGCGAGGCGAAGGGCTATCACCTTCGCAGCCTCGTGCAGACGCGCAAACGCTGGTATGGGATGGAGCAGCGCGATATTCCGCCCATCTTTTACACATTGCTGACGAGGGGAAATCCTCGATTCATCCTGAACCGCGCCGGAGTGCGCCCGGTCAATATGTTCCTGTTGATATACCCGAATTCAGCAATCGTCAAAGCCGATGCGGTTGAGATTTTATGGGCTTTGTTGAACAGCGATTTTTCGATCTCGCGGCTTCACTCGGTCAGCCGCACTTACGGAGGCAATACGCTCAAGGTGGAGCCGCGCGAACTCGACAATCTCCCCGTGATCGATCCTTTGGCCTTGCCTGCTCAGGCAAGAGGGGAAATAAAACAGGCCATCGCAGACTTTCATAGCCATCGAGAAGCGACCCGTTTAACGCGCCGTATAGATGAGATTATAAAAACCCTGCTCTCTGCAAAATACGAGGCTGGAGTCGCATCATCTCTGTCCGAGCAACTCTCACTGCTTAAAACAAAGTGATTTGATATAAATTTAGCCGCCAATGTTTTGACTGTAGCTCGACAATGCGATACCATCGCCCAAGCGATATTGAAAGGCGTCAACCGGCTGTTTTTATGGCGGAAGAGAATAACACGACCAGTATGACAGGCGAAGAGTTCGCCGCCCGTCTCGCCGAAGAAAACCGAGAGGCGCTCGACCGGCTGGGACAACTCAGCGCGGCGGGCGAACCCGATGACTCATTGACCGTAGAGCGTCTGCTTCACGTCGCGCTCAAAAACGAGCTTGAAGCGACGGAGATAGCCGCCCTCTGGATGGGGACCACTTCCGAACTCGATGTGAAACTGGCGCTGGCGCGGCAGGTCGGCGATGAGGCAAAACATTATCGCTTGATCTCCGACAGGCTGCGCGAGATGGGCGTCGACGCAGACAGCATAGACCCGCGACGGGAAGGCGATTCGCCTCTCTTCGAATACCTCAGACAACTACAGAGCACGACCGCGCGAGTTGCGGCCGGCCAGTTCACTCGCGAGGGAATCGCCCTTGTGCGCAATCAGCATTTCATAGAGTATTGCCTGTCGCTCGGCGACCAGAAGACGGCTGCCCTCTATCGCGATCACATCCAACCCGACGAACAGCACCATCACGAACTCGGACGGCTGCTGCTTGCGCGCTACGCCTCGACGCACGATGAGCAGCAGATAGCCCGCCAGGCCGCGCGCCGCACACTTGAACTTGCCGAAGAGATTCAGGAGATGGCTCGCCTCAAGTCCGGCATAACGCGCGCCCCCGGCTGTTGAGCGAAAGCAGAACGAATACATTCATTGAAAGCGACTCCAGGAGCGAAGTCAGGAGCACGATTTGAAACCTGAAGCTCCAAGGCCGTATGCTCTGCCTGAATTCCTTCCCGAATTGCCCGAAATTTGTATTTACTCACTTGCTGAGTCGGGATAACATAGACCAGTAGATCATTTGAAATAATCATCGTTGCGTCCCGAAATCGCACGGAGTCGGATATAGGAAGGATGATCTGTCTGTGGCAACTTGATCTGCATTTGAAGAGGGGATTACTCCGATAGCACTACATCGCTACAGTGTCCAATTCGACCTGTCCGATTCGCAGCGTCAGTGGTCCGTCGCTCTTCGGTCGAAGACTCGGATGAAGGAAACAACAGACAAAGGACGACAGCCAAAGGACGAATCCGATTTATTGCCCCCGTGTGCAATCTTTTTTTTCCGAGACTTTTAATGTCGGGGCTATCGAGAGGCGAGATTCTTGACCGTGTGGCTGAGGGCGAAAGCCTGCGCGGGTCGAGCCTCGTGCGGGCCGATCTTTCCGCCATGGAACTGGCTCGGGTAGACCTGACGGAAGCCAACCTGCGAATGGCCGACCTGACCGGCTCGAACCTCAGAGAAGCGCGTCTGACCCGTTCCTCTTTGAGCGGGGCCATTCTCAACGGAGTAAACCTCGTGGGCGCTAACATGGTCGAGGCCAGCCTGATCGGGGCCGTAATGAAAGGCGCTGACCTGAGCCGCGCTGACCTGAGCGGGGCTGATCTTACGGGAGCGACGCTCGAAGATGCGCAATTGCTGGGCGCATATCTGGTCGGCGCTTTTTTAAACGAAGCCGATCTGTGTCGAGCAAACCTTTCGGGGGCTTACGTCCGGATGGCCCGCCTGGGAGGGACGAACCTGGGCGGAGCGGTCATGGAAGGGGCGGACCTGTCGCAGGCCGATCTGTCGGGCGTGCGCCTCGACGGGTGCTGCCTGTTAAGCGCTAATCTGGCCGGGGCGGACCTCTCATCGAGCACGCTCACGCATTGCGACCTCCGAGAGGCGGACCTCAGCGGGGCCGACCTGTCAGGGTGCAACCTGACGGGCGCAAAACTTCGCGGCGTCAAATTCAACGGTATCAAACTCGATGATGTATGGGCCGAGTGGGTGAACATGGGATCAGGCAGCAATGAAGACCGCGCGTCGCTCGAAGACGTTTTCGGTTGCGTGATGGGCAAGCCAATGGCTCAGATGGTGGTCGAAGGAATAATAGATGATAAGGTGTGGGTTGTGATCCTCACACATCTTTGCAGATTCCAGATCATGCATCCGCACCACGCGGACGTCAGGTTGAAAGCGATTCGTCAAAGCGCGAATGCATCGGTGCTGTACCTCGAAGCCGAAAAGGAGATAAGCCTGGCGGCCTACCTATTCGAACTGGCAGCCATAATAGGCAGAGGCGATCAGGAGCTTGCCGACAAGCTGGCCGAAACCTTCGCCCATCATATACAGGGTGATCCCGAATCCAATGGTTCGGACCCGCACCTTTCGCCCTCGCTCGCGTATATAGACGACATAATCGCCCGCAGGCATTCAGGCTCTTTGCAGTCTTCGGATATAGAACCGCTGAAACACACGGCTTTCTGGAACAGCGAGAAAGCTTTCGTCATTCTGACGAGCGGCCGCCATATATGGTTCGAAGCCGCCTCCAACGACTCCCTGACCATCCGCCCGCCGCACAGTTTCAATCTGGGAATCGAATTGATACAGGGGCGCTTTGTCAGCAATCTCACCCGTCGCTAGAGAGCCGCATCCGTACTGCAATAGCGACTGAATCTCCCTACTCATTCAATATCCTGCGCAACTCGGCGAGCGACTCTTTATCAGCGCCCGCGCGTTCGGCGAGCGGCAGGCTGCGTTCTGCAAGCAGGCGATAAACCCTTAGCCAGTCGGCATTCACCGAAGCTATCGCCCGAAGGTTCTTCTCTACCGTGCCAAGATCGCCTCTGCGAACCGGACCCGATAGCGCGCGCGCGGGACCGACGGCGCGCAGGTTGGCGATAGTGCCTTCCACGAGAGGCAACAGAACCTTTATGGCTTCGGCCTCGCTCAACCCGCAATGAGAGAGCATATCGAGGCTCGTCGAGAGCAGCGCGACAAGCCCGCCCGACGCCATGACGGCCGCCGCATGATAGAGATTCTTCATATCGGCCGATATCTCGAAACTGCGCGCGCCTATACTTCGCACGAACCGGCGCGCGACGGTCACGGCCTTCGGGTCTCCTTCTATGCAAAAGTAACAATCGCTCACGAGGGCGAGCGACCGGGCGGGGTCGGCAAATGCCTGAAGCGGATGGCAGGAGCCTGCGCTCAAGCCTAGACCTGCGAGCGGGCCGAGCACGGCGCTCGAAAGCGCGCCGCTCGTGTGCAATACCACCGCGCGACCCACCTCGGCAATGTTGCGTTCGACGATACTGACGGCATCGGGGATTTTATCGTCAGGCGTCGAGATCAATATAAAATCGGCCTGTGAGAGGCGTGCGCTCTCTGAGGTCTGCGGACGGCCTGCGCCTATGAAGCGGACAGCCGAGCGGGCCGAACGCTCGGAACGGCATACCACATCGCCTATTTCATAACCGGCTTCGCGCGCCAATCGTCCGAGCGTCTGACCCACACGGCCCGCGCCTATTATGGAAAACCTCGAAGGATGAAGCTCGTTTCGTCCGCGACTTCTTTTCCTCAAGCGAAAAACTCCTTTTCGTGATTCAGTCCGGCCGCCACGCCCTTATGGTAAATGTTTTAGCGGAAAAGGTGCAAATTAGCCGTTTATAATTGCCTTTTAATCAGGCTCTAATCTCAAGCATGTATAATTCAAGCTGTCGGGAAGCGATCTGAGGGGTATAGCTTTCCGGGCGAAATCTGATAAAATCCATGAGCAGCCCAACCCGTGAGGGCGCTCGATATATTTTACAAAACAGGAGTTGGTTAGATGAAAATAAGACTACTGAATCGCATCGCAGTCGTTTTGCTCGCAGTGATGATTGCCGCACCCGCGACGCTGCTTGCAAACGATAAGAACGACCCCAAGGATAACAAGTCCGCCGCACAGGACAACTCGCCCAAACCGAAAGGCAAGCTCGCAGACGACGAGAACCCGCTGATGATCGGCAAGCGAAAAATCAACAAGCGCCAGATCAACTTCTATTCGCTCGAAAAAGAAGTCGCCCTCGGCCGCCAGCTTGCCGCAGAAGTAGACCGCCAGGCCAAGTTCGTCGAAGACCCGGTCATCTCGGAATACATAAACCGTGTGGGGCAGAACATAGTCCTCAACTCGGACGCCAAGGTGCCTTTCACGATCAAGGTTCTCGATTCGGATGATGTGAACGCATTCGCCCTGCCGGGCGGGCACTTCTACATCAACAAAGGGCTGATACTTGCCGCAGACAACGAAGCCGAGGTCGTGGGCGTCATGGCCCACGAGATCGCGCACGTCGCCGCGCGCCACGGCGTCGAGCAGGCGTCGAAGGCGCAGATAGCGAACTTTGCGATGATCCCCTTGATCTTTATGACGGGCGGGCTTGGCGCTCTGGCTTACAACGGGGTGCAGATACTTGTGCCGCTCGCGTTCCTGAAGTTCAGCCGGGGGGCGGAAGCGGAAGCCGATAAACTCGGCGCGCAGTACGCCTGGGCAGCGGGTTACGACCCGAACAGTTTGATAACCTTCTTTGAAAAGCTCGAAAAGAAAGACAAGGACAAGCCCGGCACCTTATCGAAGCTATTTCGTTCGCACCCGCCCACTCCCGACCGCATCGAGAAGGTGCGCGAACTGGTTGCGCGATTCCCCGACCGCGATGAGTACGTAGTGAACACTTCGGATTTCAATCGCGCGAAGAGCCGCCTGCTGGCCCTTACGAATGCCCGGACGCTGGACACGGCCGACCGCGACACAGGTCCCAAGCGGCCCACGCTCAAACGTAAGAAGGAAGGCGACGATCAGACTCAAACTCAAACCGAAGAGAACAAGTCCAAGGACAAGCCCGTGCTCAAACGGCGCGACAGTGACGGCAAAAAGCCGCCTGATAACCTTACGCCGTAAGTGGTATCTCATCACTCCTCCATTAGTCTGCGGGCCGACTGCACGCTGCACAGTCGGCCCGATTTTTGTCTGAGAGAGGCACAAAAAATAGATTGATCTTCAGCGCCCTTCGCTCATCCCTATCTGCCTGAGAGCTTCATACATAACTATCCCGACCGACGTGGCGAGATTGAGCGAACGTATGCGACGGTTCGGCATGGGTATCCTGAGACATCGATCCCGGTTGGCCCGCAGCAACTCTTCAGGCAGACCCCGCGTCTCGCGGCCGAAGATGAAGCAATCCCCCGGCGCATACGGGAAATCGGTATAGGCGCGCTCGGCTTTTGTAGTGAAAAATAGAAAGCGGCATCCTTCAAGCGCGCGATAGAGCGCTTCTATATTGAGGTGATAGCAGACTTCGACCTCATTCCAGTAATCAAGCCCCGCGCGTCTGAGCGCCTTGTCGTCGGTTCGAAATCCGAGTTTGCCGACCAGATGGAGCGGCGTGAAGGTGGCCCCGCAAAGGCGTGCTATGTTGCCCGTGTTCGGCGGAATCTCAGGCTCGATCAACGCAACGTGCAACCCCGAAGACTGTTGAGATGTGCCCGTCATGGAGAAGCTCGTTTTTTCGCCCCGGAGGCGCGCGATTTGCCGTCGCCGAACGCGCGTTCGCGCGCGATGCGGAGTAACTTCTTATGATCGAAAGCGAGAGCGGGGGGACGTGCGGCGCTGTGCCAGCGAGCGTCGTCGGCATCGTCTGCGGCCTTAGCTTTTTGGCTGCCGTCGATCACCGCTGTGAATACTATGCTGACGGTGTGACCTCGCGGGTCGCGTCCGGGGTCTCCGAATGCGCCGACCTGTTGAAACCGAATTCCCTCAAGGCCGGTCTCTTCTTTCAACTCGCGCGCGGCGGCGTCTTCGAGCGATTCGTCCCGGTCGACGAATCCTCCCGGAAAAGCCCACATTCCTTTGAAGGGTTCGCGCGCCCTCTTGATGAGCAAGACCTCGACCCGGTCGGACGCGCGCCTGAATAGAGCTATGTCGACCGTCACCGAAGGGCGCGGATAATCGTAGCAGTACCTGCCTGTTGAGTCGCTCTGTTTTTTTGCCATATCGCCTCGTTCAGCTATCAGCCATCAGATGTCAGGGCAAGTATTCAACCACAGATAACATGGATAACACAAAAAATATCTGTCACTGCTCAGAGTTCCGTGTGGCGGCTTGCCTGATTCTCCACTGCAACCTGAAGGTTGAACTCTGAACTTTATATCTGTGAAATCGAAGAAAGAAATCTTTATGTGTGATCTGTGGTTCGAACCTTTCGGCTGATAGCTGATGGCTGACGGCTGATAGCTGAATCACGCGGTATCGGGTTCGGCGACGAAGCGATAGCCGACCCCTCTGATTGTGAGTAAATGGCGAGGGCTGGACGGTTCGGTCTCGATGTACTTTCTCAAGCGAACGATGAAGTTATCGATGGCGCGAGTGTCCGTATCTTCGTGCAAGCCCCAGACCTCTTCGAGCATGGCTTTACGTGAGACGGCCTTGCCCGCGTGCTTTATCAGAAAGCGAAGCAGGTCGGCTTCCATCAAGGTCAACTGCACTACCCTTTCGCCGACGCGAAGCTGCAATGCGCCGAAATCTATGGTCTTGCCGTCGAAGGTGTACACATCATCTGCCGAGACGTCCTGAGCGGTTGCGGACGAAGCGCCCTTTCCATCCTGACGCGACCATTCGCGCCGCCTTATGAGACCTCTCAGCCGCGCGATCAATATGGCCAACTCGAATGGCTTGGGCAGGTAATCGTCAGCGCCGCTCTCGAATCCTCGCAGAACGTCTTCAGGTCGCCCCCTCGCCGTCAACATCAATATGGGAACGAACTGCCCCGCCTGACGAAGCTCCGAGGCGACGGCGAATCCGTCCTTGCCGGGCAACATAACGTCCAGCACAACTGCGTCGTAGTCCTGCCGGGGCGCGGTCAAAAGATCGAGCGCCGTCTCGCCATCTTCGGCTATGTCTACGCGATACCCTTCGGCTTCGAGATTGAAGCGCAGCCCGTCGGCCAGATGTTTTTCGTCCTCTACGATCAGCAATGCACTCATGCGTTCAAGCCCTCGGAAGTTCGATTGTGAATGTGCTGCCCTTGCCTTCGCCTTCGCTCTCGGCGAATGCGCGCCCGCCGTGCTTCTCTACTATAGAACGCACTATGAAGAGTCCCAGCCCCGAGCCTTTCACTTGAGTCAATATGCGTTCGGGCACGCGATAGAACCGCTTGAATATGCGCTTGAGTTGGGCGCGCGGGATGCCTATGCCGTGATCGGTCACGCGCACGGCGACGTGCTTCTCATCAGGGGTCTCCACCTCGACGGAAACCTGCACGGTCTTGTCCGAATACTTGATGGCGTTGTCGAGCAGATTCGACAGGGCGGCCTGCATCTCGTCCTGATCGCCCATTATGGTCACTCGCTCGCTGCCATTGAAAGACTCCGTGTAACTGAGCGCATCGCCGTCGAGATGATACCGCCTGCGAGCGAGGTCTATGCATTCGCGCACAAGCTCCTCTATATCTATGACCGAACGTTGCAAGCGACGGCGGCGCTGGCCCGTCTGCCCCGCGCGCAGAATTTGTTCTACCGTGTGCAGGAGGCGGTCGCTGTCTGCGAGCATCACGTCGTAGAACTCGTGGCGTTTGGCCTCGTCGACCTCGCGCGTCTTCAAGGTCTCAAGATAGAGTCTTATCGTTGTGAGTGGGGTCTTGAGTTCATGAGTGACCGCGTTGATGAAACTGTCGTGCTGTTCGTTGCGGCGTATCTCGCGCACGAGGAATATCGTGTTGAGCACGAGGCCGGTTATGATGGCGACGAAAAAAATTATCCCCAGAGTCAACAGCGCCACCTGTCGCCAGTGGAGCACTATCCAACTGACGTTCAGGGCGATTGCAAGCGCCACAAGGCAGGCGCCGAGCGATATGAATATGAGTGATTTTTTGCGGCTAGATACCCACACAGCCATTATTGTAGTCGAAGTCGGGACGGGCGCGCACCCCTCGCGGAGGGTTGAAAGATCGCAGCGTCATCCGCTACATTGTCTCCCTTTATGAAAGCGATAACCTGTCTTGACAGAGAAGCTCCCGCGACGCTCTTGCACGAGTTGACGCCCTTCTTCCCGGAACTAGCGCGATTCGATTCCGTCCGCGACCTGCAAGCCTCTTCGATTTACTTGCGGCTGAAACCCGAAATCGAAAGAGTGATGGGCGGCCTCTTGCAGGAAGACCTTTCTCCTCCTATGCCGCAGAGACCCGATGAACATAGTCACTCGTCAAGGCGATCTTTTATCCGTGCCACAGCCTGGAATATCGAACGCGGCATTCGCCTCGAAGAGATAATTCGCGCGCTCAAAGAGCAACCCGCCATGAGTGAAAGCGATCTCCTGCTTTTGACCGAACTCGATTACGGAATGGCGCGAACCGAAAACCTGAACGTCGTCCGCGAGATAGCCTGTGCGCTCTCTTTCAACTACGCCTTTGCGCCGTGCTATATGGCCCTCAGCAAGGGATGCGGCCTCGAGGCTCTCGTGCCCGGCGAAAACACGCTCTCGCTTCATGGTAACGCCTTGCTGTCGCGCTATCCCATATACGAAGCGCATGCGCTGGCCCTGCCAAACGGCAAGGACAAGATGAAGGGAAAAGAGAAACGCCTCGGATGCCAGCGCGCGGTCATAGCAGATGTCTCTCACCCGGCAGGGCGACTGCGCGCCGTCAGCCTTCACCTGGACGCCCTCTCAAGCCTCAACCATCGCAAGCGCCAGATGCGACTCGTGCTCGATCACCTGGAGAGTCTCAGCCCCCGGTTGCCCGTATTGATAGGAGGCGACTGGAACACCTCGACTTATAATTCACAGAGCGCCTTCACCTCTATAATGGGCTATTTCAGGCGCGTAGCGATGGGCGTCCGCAACGTCAGCGAGAACCACTATCCTTTTCCCGACCGATGGTTCGAGCGAGGGCTTTTCAGAGAACTTGCAAATCGCGGATACATATACGAGGAGTTGAACGAACCCGGCGGATGCACGCTCCATTACGATGTGGCGAACCTTGCGGCAAACAAGAACATGGGCGAGTGGTTGCCGCATTGGTGTTTTAAATTCATAGACTGGGCGCTCAAGAAACAGGAGGGACGCTGCTCTTTCAAACTGGACTGGTTCGCCGGAAAAGGCATTTCAGTCGCCCCGGACTCTACTCCGCATGTGGTCCGCAATCTCTCCGGCGCTGAGGGCCGGCTCTCAGACCATGACCCCATAGTGCTCGACTTTTCGCTCTCCCGCTAGGGTTTCTTTTCTTTCTTCTTTTTATCGTCTTTATCTTCGCCGCGTTTGATTAATTTCCTGGGATCCATCTTTTTAAAAAGGCCCTTGACGCCACCCTCATTCTCGGCCTCTTGTTTATCCCCCTTCTTCGCCGCAGTTCCCTTCCCTTCTTTGATCGAATCCGTTTCTTCATCAGGTTTGCCGGTCGAGGGCTTCGCAGTATCAGCAGGATTGGGCGATGTGTCGGCAGGCTGCGAGGGCGTCGCGGGTTGATTCGGCGCTGAGGGCTGGCCGTCGGAAGGCGAGAGGTTCTCTGCCGGTTGAGCGGTTGTGGGAGTCTCTGTGCTCGCTTCCTGGCTTCCGCCGCCTATAAGCGCAAGCGGCACGCTTATGAGCAAGAGCAACACGACCGACGCTGCTGCATAGTGCTTCCAGTTGAGCTTGCTCATCAGTGATGCTTGAGGCGCGGCCGCTTCCTCGTGTTGAACGGCTTCCTCGGATTGAACGGCTTCGGGCTGCGCGGGTTGATCTGAGGCGGCGATTCGATGCATGTAGTTGGCGGGCAGCGCGACCGTCTCCTCCGGGGATGCACCTTCAGTTTGATCGGCGGACGGCACATCCCCGGTTGCACCCTTGATGCCGGGGCCGGTATCGCCGGACTTTTTCAGAGGGGTCGTCTCTTCCGCTTTGGTCTTGGCCGAAACCTCTTCCAGTCTCTTCGTTGCATAATTCGATTCCTGTGAATCGGCAGGAGGTTTAAACGGTTCCATCATTCGGGTCGCGGGCGCTGCATAGACGGCGCTGCCGGACTGGATTGCGCCCTTGCCTATCGTGCCGAGCAGATGCGCGCGGAACTGGTTTGCGGTTTGAAACCTGGCCTCGGGTTTTTTGGCCATCGCGCGCATAATGGCTTCCTCTACGGGCAAGGGCACGCTTGCGGCGAAGGTCGTGGGCGGAGGCGGCGCTGCTTCGATCTGCGACCTCATCATTTCGAATTCGCTCTTGCTTCTGAAAGGCACGCGGCCTGTCAGCATCTCGTAAAGCAGAATCCCCAGAGAGTAAATATCCGAGCGCGCGTCGGTCTCTTCGCCCTGCACCTGTTCCGGCGACATGTACTCGATGGTTCCTATGATGTTCCCGTGCTTGGTCATGCGCGAAGTCCCAAGCATGCGGGCTATGCCGAAGTCCATGACCTTGAGCATGCCTTCATCGGTCAGCATCATATTGGCCGGTTTTATATCGCGGTGAATGACTCCGAGGCGGTGGGCGTGATCTATTCCTTCCAGGGCGTGGCAAAAGAGCGTGACCGCCTGTTCGAAGTTCATAGCGCCGCGTTTTCTGAGCACCTCGTCGAGCGTCTCTCCGCGGACGAACTCCATCACCATGAAATAGTCCTCTCCCTCGCGCAGGAAGCTGAAGAGTGTGGCGATATTGGGGTGATTGAGTTTCGCAAGGGTCACGGCCTCGGTGCGGAACCTTTCGACGACATCGGCCTGACTGGAGAGTTCCGGTCTCAGCATCTTGATGGCGACCTCGCGTTCCAGCATAACGTCTATGCCTTTGAAGACCGTCCCCATGCCGCCTTCGCCGATCTTATCAGTGATCTTATAGCTTCCTACCTCCTGGCCGATCATTATTTAAAACCTCCTTCTCTTCCGTCCGGTGCGCCTGCTGCATGTTATGCGAATGTAGTGCAAACGCGAGAAATATCGCTTTGTAAAATCTCCGTTCTTTGCCCTAAACCGGACGGTTCGCTGCATCGATTACGAAGTTGATTGCTTGCGGAATTCTATGCCCGTCAGGATTTCAAAGCAAGGGCGAAAGCCAAATATGATTGTATAAAAATAACTTTCTCCGCGAAAACCTTTAAAAACCGTTTCAGGCAGGGCCAACGAAAAGCAAGCTGTCTCTGTTCGAGCGCATAGCCCCGACCCCCGACCCCTGCCTACATTCGAGCGCTACCATCTATAGCGCATGGCCGCAGCGCGATGGGCGAGCGTGCGTGCGAGCGTGCGGGCCTCTTCAAGCGGCAGGTTGCCGATTTGCGGCCCGCCGCCCGTGTATGCCTGACCCGCCGTGTCTACGGTCAGAGTTGCCAGGCCGAGCCAGCGGTCCACAGGCGACTGGCTTACGACTACAGCCTGTGCGTTTCGAATGGGAACGATATGCGTCGAACGACTGAAACGCCCTCGCCGCGTGCGAAAGAATCGCTCTCCGAGCAGGTATCCCAGGTTTCGATACCTCACCAGGTTGATCCAATAGATCAAGGGCAGAAGCGCAAACAGCCAGAGCCATACCGCATCCCCTTGATACCAGTAGACCGCGCATACGGCCGCCGCCCATACAATCGCTCCCTCCACCGTGTCTCGCAAGATGGCAAGCCTCGATACTCGCGACCAGGATGTCGGTTCTCTGTCCAGATCGGGAAAGATCACGGGCAACAACTCGTCGACCTCTTTTTCAGGCACCACCGGAAGCAAAACGTCCCGCCCTCCTTTGTCCTCTTCTTGATTGTTAGAGCGGTCTCCCGCAGTATCGGCCCTGAGCGATGCCAGGCGAAAGAGGCGGCGCAGAAACCCTTCCTGGATTTCCAGCACCTGAATTCGCCGACGTGGGAGGCTGCTCGACCTGCGTGTGAGCAATCCGTAAGCGCGTTGCAGGTCTTCGCCGCTTCGCGTCAGCGTGAATCCGTAAAACCGGACTACGGTGCCTATCACTGAAAGTATCATGCTCACAAGAAAAACGACGACTATCCCGAGGATTGCGATCAACACAGCGGTTTGCGTCCCTTGCTCCAAAAGTCTGTTGGCTTCCCCATACACGGCTATCGCTACTCGCTCGTAAAAATTTTCGGGCAGGATGTCATCTACGAAGGCCCAGAGAGTTCCGACAAGCGCAAGGGCTGAAAGCAGGTGATTGGAAGTAAGCCCGGCCCTGACGAGTTCGCCGAGTCTCAGCCGCCGCACGATGGCGCTCTCGCCCCCTATCTCCGACTCGCCTTCGCTGTATGAGGCGGAGACACGTCTCTTTTTGAAAACGGCTTCGCGCAACCGCTCTGCTTCTGCAAGCGACAGCACCGAAAGCGATGCTTCAGGCCCCTTGCCGCTCGCGGTCTCGATGGACGCATCCACGACCCCGAAGAGGCGGTGAAGCACTCCCTGCTCTATGCGTATTTCCTGTACCCGCTCGACGGAGATGTGACGCTCCCTTCGCTCCAGAATGCCTTGCCGCGTGATAAGCTCGCCCCCTTCGATGCGATAACTGAAAGTGAAATAGCGCACGAGCGCATGAATGATCGCCCCCGCAACCATCAGCGGTATGAAAATGGCGAAGCTCCAGCGGCTGCCGAAAAATATCAAAGGGATGGCGGGGAGTATGAGCCTGCGAATCGAATTGTACATCGCAAACAAAAGGGTCAGAGGATGGAGGCGGCCTTCGAGAATCGTCAGCCCGGCGAGCGGCGACAACGAGTGATGATTCTCATCTCGGCTTTGGGACGATTCGCCCGGTTCCGTTATCTCAGGGGAAAGGCGGTCCTGCTCTTGCGGGGTTTCATACTGCATCATCGCCTCCGATAGCTACAAGGTGATCGCGGAGCCGCGTTGCTTCTTCGGCGTCAAGCCCCGGAATAGTTATGCTCGATTGATGAGTGCCCGCCGTATGCAAGACGAGCGATGCAAGGCCGAAGGCGCGCTCGATAGGGCCTCTCTGAAGATCGACGTGTTGCAAACGTGTGAGCGGCAGCAATCGCCTGACCTGAAAGAGGAGACCGCTTCGCGTCTCAAACACCCTGTCGTCAATGCGATAGCCCCAGGCGCGATACAGGCGCGGAGGACGCCAATAAATCAGCCAGCCGCACAGCACGGCCAGACCCGTCCAGCCTGCGAATATCCAGAGCGCAAGAGTGGGAACGGCGAACCAGGCGATCAGCATGATTATAAGCAACACTGTAAGCAGTATACCCACACTTATGGAACCGACCACCCGCCAGAGTTTGACCACTCGCGGGTCGAGCGAGCGAAACTCTCCTTCGGTTGCAGCGAATTCGAAATCGGGAGACGAATCTTTTACAGCAGGCGGCCCGGATCGCGCGCCCGCCTCGTCCATTTTTGTTATCTCTTCCGCCATATAGAGTGCCCGTCGCGCCCCGTCCTGATTTCTCCGAGCATAGGGGCGTCTCGATCATAATCTCATTATATTGTAAGCGATGCCAGTCGGAAGGATCGACTTCGTCCTTTATGGGGCAATGATCGGATTTTCATTGCGTGGTGCGGTTATCCATAAAAGCGGGTATTCATCGGAACAGCTATTTCTTGAGAATGTTTCTGAATCAACGAGCAATTGTGTTATGATTTGACCGGGCAAAAGCAGCATCCGTAAGTGCCTGAATATATTTGACAGAGAGGAGCGCGCATGTGCAAAAGGAACAACCCCTACGGGGAAGATGCCAGGGGAAGAGCGCGCCGGATGCGTATCCTCGCCATCCCTTTCGATCTATCTCCATCACGCAAAAATTCATACACAAAGTCGAGGAAAAGCCATGACACGCAGCAGAAAGTTCAAATCAACGCGGCGCAAACCCGGAAGCGAACGCTCTCTGTTCGAGCAGAAACTTACCCAAAGATATTCACGCACGCTTGACCGGACCGATCTGCTCAACCTGATTCGCGGCGGAGAAGACACTTACATAGAGTTTAAAATCCGGCTCGTAAACACCGACAAGATCATAAGCGAGATAGTCGCGCTCGCGAATGCCGGAGGCGGGGCCATAGTCTTCGGGGTGAACGATCAGCGTCGGCTCGAAGGTCTCGACGACCCTGAACACGTCGAACAGCAATTGATAGACATAAGCCGCAATCATATAGTTCCGCCCCTCCTGCCTCGCATAGACAAAGTTTCGTTCGACAACGGCGTCCGCATAGTCGTATTGCAGGTCGACGACCGTCGCGCGCCTCACAAGACCCCCGATAATCGTTATTTCATCCGCATAGGCTCGACCAAACGCGAAGCTGATGGGAGCGAGATAGCCGCCCTGTTTGCGCGCTCGCGCGTGGCTGCCTTCGAAGATATGCCGCTTGTGAGAGCCGCCATCGAGGATGTGGACGAGGCGCTCGTGTGGAGCTATATTCGCGACCTCGAAGGCGAGGCCTTCCGCGAGCCGGAAGGCTTCCCTACCCCGGCGGCGATGCGCGATCTCAGGCTCGCTTCGGATTACGGCATGAGCGTTACGCCCACGCTTGCGGGATTCCTGCTCTTCGGCAGAAGCCCCGCCATAGAACGCATAGTCCCTCAGAGCCGCATCGTTTTGACGCGCCTTTCAGGCTCGGATGATGACTCGCCGGTAGTCGAGCGAGTGGATTACTATGGCAACGTGACGCGATTGTTCGACCTTACGCTCTCTTTCATCAAACGCTACGCAGACCTCTGGGACACGCGCCCGCCGCGAGCGCAATCGGGCAACGGAGAGCCTGTCCTCGCACGCGCCAATTACCCCCGCGAAGCCGTGATCGAGGCGCTGACGAATATGCTCGTGCATCGCGATTATTCCATAGCCGGTTCCCCCTCGCGCGTCTCGATATTCGACGACCGCATGGATTTCATCAATCCCAGTCACACGAACGGTAATACAAGGAAATCGGTCGAGTACGGCGCGACCTTACAACCGAATCCCAGGCTCCATCACATATTCACAAGCCTCGAATATGGAATAGAGCATGCGCGCCGAGGCATCCCCGCGCTTCGCCGCGCACACTATACATTCGCCCGGCGCGAGCCGAACATTTCGCTCCTCAGCGATGAATTCCGCCTCCAAATCTTCGGCGTCTGAAACAGTGGTCAATGGTCAGTCGTCAGTGATCACCGGTTAGGGCTTGATGAAACACTCTTCACACTTTCACCACGTCACAGTGTCCTCGCGTCAGACAGTTAGAGCGGGGCAGGTTTGATAGCCTCCAGGCGCAGGTGCTAGAATCAATGCGAACGCTGAAGGATGAAGCGGCCCTGCATTCATCTTTCAGCGTTCACCCTTGATTGGTTAATGATGAACAGTGAAACGCGAATAACGGTTATCGGCGGGGGCCTTGCCGGGCCGGAGGCCGCCTGGCAGGCGGCTGAACGCGGTGTCAAAGTCACACTCTACGAGATGCGCCCCTCGCGCCCTACGCCCGCGCACAAGAGCGCAAGGCTCGGCGAGGTGGTCTGCTCCAATTCGCTGAAATCCGATCAACCCGGCTCGGCCCCTTATCTGCTGAAAGAGGAGTTGCGGCGAGGCGGCTCGCTACTTATAAGCGTGGCGCATGAAACATCTGTGCCTGCGGGCGCGGCCCTTGCCGTAGACCGCGAGCGATTCGCCGAAGAAGTGACGCGCCGCATCGAGGCTCATCCCAACATAGAGGTCGTGCGCGAAGAGGTGCGCTCGCTCCCCGAATCAGGTCCGGTCGTGATCGCTACGGGACCGCTCACCTCGCCCGCCCTGTCGGAAGAGATCGCGCGGCTCACGGGTTCTACGGCGCTCTATTTCTACGACGCCATATCGCCCATCGTAGATGCCGAGACCATAAATCAGGAGATCGTATTTCGCGCGGCGCGCTACGGCAAAGGCGGCGACGATTATATCAATTGCCCCATGAACGAAGAGGAGTACGCGCGCTTCTACGATGCGCTCGTCGCGGCCGAATCCGTCCCTCTGCATGAGTTCGAGCAGACCATGTACTTCGAAGCGTGCCTGCCTATCGAAGAGCTTGCCCGGCGGGGGCGCGATACTCTTCGCTTCGGGCCTATGAAGCCCGTAGGATTGAAAGACCCGCGCACAGGCCGCATGCCTTATGCGGCTGTTCAGCTTCGCCAGGAGAACCTGCTGGCCGACAGTTACAATCTGGTCGGCTTTCAAAACCATCTGAAATTCGGCGAGCAAAAAAGGGTGCTGCGATTGATTCCGGGACTCGAAGAGGCCGAGTTCGTGCGCTTAGGCCAGATACATCGAAATACATTCATCTGCGCGCCGCGTGTCCTAACGGAGACCTTGCAAATGCGCGCCTGGCCGCGCGTTCTCTTTGCGGGGCAGATTTCAGGGGTTGAAGGGTACATAGAATCCATGGCGACGGGGTTTATGGCGGGCGTGCATGCGGCTGCGCTCGCGCGCGGGCAATCGCCCGTTCCGCCGCCTCGTTGCACGGCGATGGGGGGACTCACGAACTATATAGCCAACGCCGACCCGAAAAATTTTCAACCTATGAATATAACCTTTGCGCTCCTGCCGCCGCTCGAAGAGAGCGAGCGACGCCGGGTCAGGCGCAAAGCGGATCGTCGCAAACTTCAGGTAGAGCTTGCGCTGAAGGACTTCGAAGAGTGGCGGGCGAAATACCTTTCGAACAAATCCGCTTACGGAGTTCGTAAAAAGGGTTGAAGCATGCAGCAATCGAATAAAAACAGAACGAAAGATAGAGTCAGTCGAGCGGCCCTGCGGTCTGTAGCCGATGAGGAAAAGAAGTCTTCGTCCTTTATGTCGCGCGCTTCGCTTCTGATTTCGTTTCTGATTTGCGCATCGCTCATTGCGGCAAACTTCGACCCTGCCGGGGCGTCTGCGCAATCGGGGCGTCAGACGCCGCCTACACAGCAATCCCGGCCTCGCCGCGCGACCGAAGAGCCTGTCCAGGGACAGGATGAAAAACCTCTCAAGTTGAGCGCCGACCTCGTTACGGTCATAACCTCTGTGACCGACTCGGCAGGCAATCAGGTCAACGATCTGAAGCGCGAAGATTTTCAGATTTTCGAGGACGAGGTGCCGCAGGATCTGGCAGGGTTTTACCGCGAGGATGAGATGCCGCTTCGTCTGGTCTTCCTGTTCGACGCATCGACCTCGATTCGCCACCGTTTCGATTTCGAACAGCGCGCCGCCGCGCAATTCTTTCGCCGAGTGATGCGGCCCAACGATCAGGCCGCGATAATAAGCGTCTCGACCGATCCGAGGCTTGAGATACAGTTCACCTCGAAAGTCGATCATCTGATCGACACGCTCGCCTCTCTAAAGGCCCAAGGGGCGACAGCTCTTTACACCGCGTTGATAGATGCGGCCAAGTATTTGCGCCCCGCCGAGGGACGCCACGTGATGGTCGTGCTCTCTGACGGTTCGGATACGGCGTCGGCCTTCTCGCTCGTGCAGGCTCTCGTCGAGGTGCAGAAATCCGATGCGGTAATATACGGGGTGCATTCGACGGGAGTAGCGCCCTCGGCCAATGTGCAGGATCTTGCGGGCGAGTTCGTGCTCAAGGCCATGAGCGAAGACACGGGCGGGCGGGCCTTCTTCCCTCCCATCTACAACGATACGAAGAAGGAAACGCGCGACCTCGACGAGATATACAGGCGCATAGCCAACGAGGTGCGCGCTCAGTACGTGCTCACATACTATTCGAAGGGTGATGCGCTTCCGGGGAGCTTCAAAGTCATTCGCGTGAGCACGACGAGGCCCGGCCTTCAGGTGCGCGCCCGCAAAGGTTATTACACCACGAAGTCCGAATAATCCGGCAGTGATTATCGCGCACGAACCATGATATACTCCCGCCGGGTGTGAATACTCAGGAGACGATTCAATGATAACAAGATTTCTACGGCTCAGGCGGCTCGCCGCAATTTTATGCCTGAGCTTATCCATTATCATCCCTGCATTCGGCTCTGCCGGCCGCCAATCGTCGAAAGCGCCCGATACGGCCGCGCTCAGGGCGCGGGCTGAGAAACTACATCGAGAAGCGATAGTCGTCGACACACACAACGATGTAACCTCGCCTATGGTCGACGATGGGTTCGACCTCGGTATGCGCGGCGACGACCCGGCAGGCAAGATAAAGACCCACACCGACCTGCGACGTATGAAAGCGGGAGGTCTGGACGCGGAATTCTTCGCCGTCTATGTAGGGGCCGATTTCATAAACAAGAAAGCTGCCGAAGGCGGGGGCGCGGCCCGCCGCGCGCTCGACATGATAGATGCCGTCTACGAACAGGTGGAGCGCCATCCCGAAACTCTTGAGATGGCCTACACAGTCGCAGACATCCGGCGCATTTCAAAGAAAGGCAAGATCGCCGCCCTCATGGGCATCGAAGGCGGGCACGCCATCGAAAACAGCCTCCGCGCATTGCGAATGTTCTACAGGCTTGGCATACGCTATATGACGCTCACGCATTCGAACACGAACGACTGGGCCGACTCTTCGGGCGACATCACAAACCCGAACGTCCGCCATCACAACGGCCTGACCGATTTCGGACGCGAGGTCGTCCGGGAGATGAACCGCCTGGGGATGATGATCGACATATCGCATGTATCGGATAAGACCTTCTACGACGTGATCGAAGCGAGCAGCGCGCCCGTTATAGCCTCGCATTCGTCGGCCCGCGCGCTCTCGGCTCACCCGCGCAACATGGACGACGATATGCTGAAAGCCGTAGCCAAAAACGGCGGCGTGGTCATGGTCAATTTCTTCGATGTCTTCCTCGATCAACGTAAATTCGAATTCGAGAAGCGATCTAATGCTCAAAAGGAGTCGCTCGAAAAACAGTTCCCCGGAGACGCGCGCCGCGTCGAAGAAGAACTCAACAAATGGCGCGCGGCAAACGCTCCCGCGAAGACTCCGCTATCGGTGCTCATAGACCACTTCGAGCACATAATCAAAGTCGCAGGGATAGACCACGTAGGCATAGGGTCGGACTTCGATGGCGTCCCCTTCACGGGCTTGCCCGAAGGGATGGAAGATATATCGAAGCTTCCGAACATCACCATAGAGCTTATGAAACGAGGATATTCGGATGCGGACATCAAAAAGGTTCTGGGCGAGAATCTCTTACGCGTTATGTCGGGGGTCGAGCGCGTCGCTTCTGATATGCAACGGGGCGATTCAAAACAGCCGGGCGCGAAGAAATGATATGAACGGCATAGCGAAAGATGGTACTCGAAGCAAATACGGAGTTTCGGCGATTTGGAAAGTCAATCGACAGGGTGGAAATTCCTCATCGCATCTGCTAATCTCTTTGGACTCAGGGGCGCTTAGCTCAGTCGGTAGAGCGCTGTGTTCACACCGCAGAGGTCACTGGTTCGAGTCCAGTAGCGCCCATCAATGAGCGTCCCGCTGCTCATTGATTTCAGGCACGAGTTGAACGATTATGATGAGACGTCCTACAAAAGTAATCAGCCGGAAGGCAGGCCCTGTGCGCATAGTAAAGGTGACGGGGCGATTGGATCCGGGCGACGGCCCTGACCTGTTGTGCGATATGGTTCAGGAGTTTGTGGCACAGGATGAGATCGATTTCCTGATCGATTTGCGGAGCGTCACTTATATCAGCAGCACGGGCGTCGGGAGCCTTATCAAATGTTATCGTTCCGTGCTGAAAAAGAAGGGCCACGTCAAGTTGCTCTCTCCCTCGCAATCGGTGATGAACATTCTTTCGATCTCTAAACTCGATGGAGTGTTTGAAATTTTCTCCGACGAAGACGAGGCCCTGGCCAGCTTCGATCAAAAATAAACCGGACTAACTGTCCGGCTTCTTTCCCTTCTTGGGCGGTTTTTTATCACCACCTTTAGGCTTCTTATCTTTGACAACAGGCGGGCCGGGCGGCTTCTTCTTTTTGTCGTCCCCTTGCTTCTTTTGCTCGTAGAAGACCTGCCCGGATACGGGCGCTGCTGTGGCGCTTATGCCGAACAGGGCTATCGCTATTGCTAAAACCAACTTCTTCATTACGGCCATCCTTACTGATTCGGCAATCGAGACTGGCTCTCGGAACGCGGCTTTTTGGTTTTGCCGTTTGCGTCCGGCTTCTTGCGCCCCTCTTTCTCGACCACGATGATCTGCACCTTCTCTTTTTTCTGCTTCTTATCGTTTGAGTTCGAACCGGACTGAGCCAGCGTTCCGGTGCAGAATATGCCTAAAAGAATAACACTCAATGTCCAATTGTGGAACAATCTTTTCATACTCTTTCCTCATAGGCAATCCCATCACTCAATCTCAAATAAAATACTGCAACTGCCATTCCAGAAGCCGTGATCCTTCAATTTATAAAATAGCTTGGTTTAACCGTCATCGAGAAAAGCGGCTTCGATCATAATCACCCGCTTTCAGTCCGGGACCGCACGTTTTAGTGCACGGGTGTGATGCCTCCTCTAAAAGCGGCGTTGCAGTCGCAAGCAGAATGATTTGCCGCGCAGGGCTGTCGTGGAACGAGGGTTGTGACCGCGTCGGGGGCGTTGCATGCGGGTTTGAACTCTCGATCAGCGCAGGGCATGTTATCGCTTTTGAAAGGATGACGATGCTTCGAGCGGCACGACGGCGCGGCCTGCGTGCGGCGGCAGGGATAATCACGGGGAGAAAACTTGCGGGCCGCGCATTCTCCGGCGGCCCTTTAGGGCGAGGGTCACTTCCTTCGCTTGTTGACGGCTTCCTTCAACTGTTTGCCGACCGTGAAGCGGACCCCCTTCGTAGAAGGTATTCTCATCAACTTGCTCGTGTAAGGGTTATGGCCGCGCCGCGCCTTTCGATGAGACACGGCGAAAGTGCCGAATCCCACAAGCGTGACCTTGTTGCCTTTGCGCAGGCTGTCTGTGATAGCTCCTTTGACGGCGTTGATAGCGCGCTCCGCTTCGGCTTTGGTGATGGAAGCAGCGTTTGCCACCTTCTCGATCAAATCGCCTTGATTCATCCTAACCTCCCAAATGTTGTAGGTCATCTTTACGGCTAACCCCACATCTGGTAGCCGCGCTTGCGGGTTTATAACATTTGGGCGCGAGGCGTGTCAACTATTTTTCTCAAGTATAGAACCTTGAAATCGGTTCTAGGAGCGGGATTCAAGGCATAGGGGAGTGAAGGCACATCGTATTGCTAACTATCATTCACCCGAAGGAGCACTTTCAAGCTGTTTGGCGCGGCGGCTTTACTGAAGGCTTCGAGGCCGTCTTCTATCGACATGCAGTCCGATATGAGAGGGCGAACATCTACATTTCTCCCTGCGAGAAGGTTTATGGCAGGTTGAAAGCGTCCGCATCTCGATCCCACGATAGTTATCTCATTAACCACTGCTCTCGAAGTATCGAGCGGCGTCGCTTTGTGATGAGTCGATTTGAGGACGACAGTGCCTCGGGGTCTCACCATATCGAGCGCGAAATCGAGACCCGATGCAGACCCGCTCGATTCGATCACGGTATCGAATTTGTCTTCGAATTTCATTCCAACCATCGCAGCGTGCGCGCCCGCGCGTTTCGCCAGTTCGAGTTTCTCTTCGTGCTTGCCGATCAGGGTCAAACGGCATCCCGTCCCGGCGAGGGCGCGAACGATCAGTTGGGCGAGTTTCCCGTCACCTATGACAGCGACTCTCGATGATGTATCGATGCTGACTTGCTCAAGTATCCGGCAGGCCGCCGCCAGCGGTTCGACGAAGACAGCTTCTTCATCCGAGATCGAGTCAGGGACTTCTATAAGGTTGCGGGCCGGAAGCGAAAGAAACTCTGCGAACGCGCCGTCTCGGCCGTGTATGCCGAGAACAGTCCTTTCAGGGCAATGCCTGGAATCGCCCGCGCGGCATAGGTCGCACCGGTTACAACCGGCGTTTATCTCTCCGACGACCCGACGGCCCGTGAGCGCACGGTCTTCGGACTCTTCCACTCGACCCACGAACTCGTGGCCCGGAATGCCGCGAAATCCGGCGTACCCTTTCACGATTTCAAGGTCGGTGTTGCATATCCCGGCCAGTAACACGCGAACGAGCGTCTCGCCCTCGCGCTTTGGTAAGGGTGCATCCTGAACATAATTGAGAGTGCCGTCGAATCGAATCGCTTTCATGACGTTTTGCCTGTAACACTGGCTTGAGCCAGTATAGTGAGCTTGAATTTTTCCATGCTTCTGTGACCTGAGCAAGTAATCGCCAAGAGGGGGATCGGCGATTGATGCCCCATTTCCACAGAAGTTAGTGAGAACCATGCCTATAAATTTTTGAATGCTTCAGATGCCGCCGCCAATTCCTTGTATAGATGGCGGCGAGGTTCTCGTCCCTCAAAATAAGGGTGTTCTCGGCATTGCGCTCATCGGCGTTGCTTGTGAAATTCAGCGACCCCGTAATCACAATCGAATCGTCAATGATGACTATTTTGTTGTGGGCGATTGAGTGGTTGTTATCCGAGAATGTGGGGACTCCCTCTTTATCGAGATATGCGGCCTGTGAGCGAGGCTCGGTTGAGCGCGCTCCATCAAATATTACCTGGACTTTGACCCCGCGCTGATGCGCCCTCACAAGGGCTTTGGCGATTGGCGATGAAGTGAAACTGTATGCCTGTACGAGCACCGATATCTTCGCCTGATCGATCGTTTCCTGAATCTTCTTGATGCAGCGGCCTCCAGGCGAAAAGCATATAAGGTGGGGCTGTTTTTGCCGTCCCTGTTGCGCGGCGGCGCGGGAACTGTCCTGCCAGGGCAAGCCAAAAAGGAGCGCGAGCAAAAGAAACCCGAGCGCAAGATGTAGAGGAGTCATCAGCGTGTCCAGATTCAAGTCAAAATTCAACAGGCGAATTATACTACGGTTGCGACCACAGGGCGCTTGAAAAAGAAAGGCTCGGATTCGGGCGCTCATCCCATCCGGCGAACAGTCGCAACGGGCGTGCAATCTCCCTCCTCGATTGATACCATAGTGTGCCGCCGTGATGGGCGCTGATCGCTTGTATCTTATAAATCGGCAGTCGGAATTTGTATGGTGAACCTCCTCGAAATCGAAACGTCTCGGCTCCGTTTGCGCCCGTGCCGCGAGGACGATATTGATGACCTTCATCGCCTCTGGATAGACCCGCAGGTGCGAAAGTATCTATGGGACGATACGGTCATCACGAGAGAGCAGGCCGCAGAGGTCGTCTCCGCGAGCCTTGAGAGTTTCGAGCGACATGGATTCGGTCAGTGGGTCGTATTTCTCAAGGAAGAAATTTCGCTGATAGGATTCTGCGGCTTTCGCCTGTTCGACGATCCGCCGGAGGTGGAAATACTCTACGGCATAGCGCCTGAGTATTGGGGAGAGGGCCTCGCCACAGAGGCCGCGAAGGCTATGATAAGGTGCGGCTTCGAAGAGCATAGCTTCGAGCGCATATTCGCATAAAGATTTCTTTCTTCGGCGCGGACCCTCCTAATGCATCGTCGTTTCGCGTGATGGAGAAGACCGGCATGGGGGTGTAATTAAAAGTGGGACTCGATTTCCGGTGCCTCCTTGACTCGACAGCTTGGCAAGTGCTAGCACCATTACTCAATAACGCTTTTTTTGGAGTGCT
>JAKEHD010000431.1 GCA_022615215.1 Blastocatellia bacterium | reverse complement strand
TACCTGCCGCCCGGCGAGATGGAACTCGGCGCGCGTTTCGTCTTCCCGCGTCTCGTGGACGGCAAACCCCTCGTCACTCTCGAAAACCGCGAGATAAGGTTCCACGCGGAACTCGGCGATTACACGCTCGACAAAAGTTTCAAACTCAGAGACATGATTTACAAGAACAGGCTCGAATATTGAAACTATACTTCTAACGTAACCCGGCGCGGCTCAAAAAATCGCCGGAATCACCGGACGCATACCGCACCCCGGTACTTTAAAGATGTATAGAGATTTCCCGCCGCCGGTACTTTATATCCATCAGAAAAGAGCGAAGAACCTGCCGTACATGCCCCGACCGACGGCAGGCCACAGAGCGAAAACGATGAAGGTGACAAGGGCAAAAACGAGGTTGAAGTATTTGTAGATGGTTCCCGTATAAAGCAGAGAATTCTTATGTACTCATCTCCAATGTGAATTGACCTCTAGCCAATCTGAAACCAAAGGCGCGTAATCGTTGTATATAAGCTCCCTCATATTCAAATTTAGCTCTTTGCATAACAAAGGCAGATTATTCTTAAATGCTTGATATCTATTCCATATTATACCTCCGCTAGGAATGGACTTCTCGGAATAACCTCTGAGCCAATTGCGAACAACGCCTATCATTATCTTCACGTCATTTCCATGTTCTCGAATGTCTTGCCCTGCGATATCGGAAATGAATCTCTGATAGCGATATTTTTCAACATCAAGAATCAAGCAGGCTTTTCTTTTTTGTTTGTTACTGCCGAAGTATTTTGCGCCTAGAAACGCTCCTAATTCCAGCGGCATGTTGAATCTCGGCAATCTGGTGGTTTCGTCGATTTCCACACGAGAGAGATCGTGAATTCCCAATCGGCACTCGGAAATGATCTCATAGATTTTCTGTACTCTGATCCGGCTCCCGTCATCCTCTTCCAGCGCGCAACGGGTTACAAACCCGCAGTCGTACACGGCAAATACCATCGCATCGAAAAGAGGTTTGTATGTTGCATCGAAGGGACAGTTGATGAAGACATTTTCGTTATATTTTTGTCTCTGCATCCTTCAGGTTACGATTTTGCCTTGTAGTGAATCCGGCTCTTTACGGAGTTCCCAGGCAGCTAATCAACTTGCCTATCGATAACTTTCCTGACAGCGGCCCTCACATCGGCTGGCTTCACACTGCCCGGTCTGGGAGGCTTCTTTATGGTTCGTTCAGCATCAACGCCTCCGCCCCTTTTCTTTGCGCCTTTTTCCGAGTCAACGCTTCCCCCCCTTGTCTTCCTGCTTTTCGAGGCGTCAGAGCCTCCTTCGTTTTTTTTAGAACTGCGCGTAGCCATATTTTCAAATTCCTGTTCCTGTCAATTTGAGATCATCTGAGCATTCCAATAATACACATTTCACAAGAGCCTCTCAACTCTATCTTTGCGACGCGACGGGAAACTGACCGGGCGCAGTCGCTCGCGCAACGATATAGATCAACTCTCGCCCCGCAGAGCCTCTGAGCCGTTTGGCCCACGCGGTCTTTATACATCGCCATTCGGATTTAGCGAGCATCCCTCTTTCAAATATCTCGAACCCGGCCGCCCTGTAACGCCGAGCGAGTTCCGTGTCTATATATTCGAGCGATAAAGGCTTGAGTCCGAGCCGCTCTATCTCCGTGCGGTCTCTTTCAGCATCGAGTCCGATCACAACTTCCAAAAACCCATCTGTCGAACACAGCCTTCGCAGGTTGCGAAGCAGGTTTTCATCTCCCGCAGCTACGGCTCGAAGAAGACTTCCCCAGGGGAAATGAATATGCACTTCGTCAGCCACTCCGTCGAGTTCCGAAGGCAGGTCTTCGAGGGCTGCCTGTATGAAGACCGCGTTCGGCAAGCCGCCTTTCGCAGGGTTTCTATGAATCTTCTCCGATATCTTTTCCAGCGGCCGAGGGCTTGCGTCCACGCCTATGTAGAACTTCTTCGGGTTTTGACGGGCGCACTGGTATACAAAGAGACCGTCTCCGGTCCCTATGTCTATCACAATCCCCTCGCCTGTAGGGGGCAATGAGGTCTTGGAAGGTTCGCCGATCAAGTTATCAAATGGTTCTGCCGCGAATCACATTCAACATAAGAACATCCCTTTCTAATCGAATTACAGCGCCGATGAACGATTCAACTGAGAATCGCTCATCGGCCCTCTCACTTTAGCACAGTTGCAAGCGGGAAGCAGCTTTGCAATTGGTTGTAACTGAGAGTTTCTTGATAGCCGTTTCCGTCGGCGTGTATACTCGGTAGCGTGTAAGCTTGAAAGCGTGTGGACTCGGACAGGCAGATAATCCCTGCTCATCTGATGACAAGACAGTGGTTAAAGGCATCTCAAGCAATATCGCCTCCCTCGTCGCTTCAGGCCGCTTATCGCGGCGGGTGCGCAGGCTCGCTCTCGCGGCGCTGCTCGCTCTGACGATTATAGAATCGGGGCACGTTGCCACGGCCGGGCGCGCGGTTCAGTCCGAGGGAGCTTCGATCATAGGGGTCGTTCAAGACGATAGAAACGCGCCCCTGGCCGATGTCAAAGTCACCTTGTCGTCCCAGGATTATTCGGCAACGGCGCGCACGCAGGCCGATGGTAAATTCGAATTTCGCGCCCTCAAGCCCGGCCAGTACAACCTCACCGCCGAAGCGATCAGCTTTCTGAAAAAGAGAATCGCTCTGACCATAGCGCGGCCCGATGAGACGCTCAATCCCGTAATCAAACTCAATTTCTCTTCCCTGCACGTGGCGGTCTTTGATGCGAACTCTCAGCCGCTCAAAGGCGTCACCGTCACCCTATACAAACAGGAGCGCGGAGCGGCGACCGAAATAGCTTCGCGCACCTCTACGGACGAAAGCGGCGACGCATACTTCGGCAGAATGCCGCCCGATTCCTATCAGCTCACCGCAGTGCTGCGCGGCTATGAAGAGTATCGCAATGAAGTCTTCATCTCTTCTGGCATAACGACGGAATTGCCGCTTCAACTTCTGGTCGCGCCCGTCATCCCTATAAATGAAAAGCTGACCGAACGATACGGCATTCCGGGGCTGCCCTCGAAAAACGTCCGGGCTGTTTTTCAGGACTCGGAAGGCTGGTTGTGGTTCGGCACCGATAAAGGCATAGCCCGATTCGATGGCGCGGAGTTCCGGTCTTCAGCCGCCCCCGGTTCTACTTACAAACAACTGGCCGGTGAAGATGTGCGATGGGTCGCCGAAGACCGTAGCGGAGTTATATGGCTTGCGACCCCGCGCGGAATCCGTCGCATCAATAAAGACGGGAGCGAGATCGGAGGGGCGCTCGGCGGCCGCGATGCGCGACATATCTCGGTCGATTCGCGCGGCAATATATGGATAGCGACCACAAGCGGAGTCTTCAAATTCGACGGCAAGGATTACACATCGC
This sequence comes from Blastocatellia bacterium, assembly GCA_022615215.1. Classification (GTDB taxonomy): domain Bacteria; phylum Acidobacteriota; class Blastocatellia; order UBA7656; family UBA7656; genus JAKEHD01. The sequence goes on along the minus strand of JAKEHD010000431.1, from coordinate 3,862 downwards.
TCGACGAGTCGCAGGGGTTGCCGTCGAGCGATGTGAGAGCGACCGCCGAAGACCGTAGGGGGAGGATATGGATTGCGACCGCAAAGGGAGTAGCGACTCTCGACGGCGATAAGATCGTTCCGTTCGATCCCGAAATCAGAGCGCCGTCCGAGGCTCCGAGAGAAGACAATAGGCGCGAGGCAGAGCGCCGGGAGAGCGCCTCGACCACCGCTGCCGCACTTAACGATGCCCGATTCATATTCGTCGGCAAAGACGGCACCGTATGGCTGGCTTCGGGTAAAGGCGTGCTGTCGTTCGACGGCGCGCGATCTAGCAACGTGGCAATAGCCGGTCTTCAAAGCTCGAACGACCCTTCTGCGGGGGGGGCAGGTGTCGTGGCCATAAGCCAGGACAGGCGAGACCGCTTATGGTTTGCGCTCTCTGAGGGCGGGGCGCTGCTTTACGACCCTGCGCGCGGAGAGTCTCAGAGAATCAGCCTGCTCGACCGCGACCGGGTCGCCGCCATATTCACGGGCCGCGAAGGCAGTGTGTGGTTCGGCACTGAAAACGGGGCCGTGCGCGCTGATTTTTACAGCTTCGTCAACTTCACTACGAGCCGGGGCCTGCCTGACACGGACGTGCGCGCGGTGGTCGAAGTTCCTTCGAGTAACACACGCTCCGCGGGCGCGCTCTGGATTGCAACCGCCGCCGGAGTTGTACGCATGGAAGGCGAACGGTTCGTTCCTGTAGAAGAGTTCCGCCCGAACGTAGATGTGCGGGCTGTCACATTCGACGGCGCAGGAGAGGCATGGTTTGCGACCGTGCAGGGCGTCTTTCACTCAAGCGAACAAACCCTCACTCAACTCAACGAAGGTAACGGGCTGGCGTCGAACAACGTGCGCTGGGCGATGACCATAGCCGACGGCTCGGCTATGTTGTTTGCGACCGCCAAAGGCGTGAGCCTGCTTGAGAAAGGCGAGTTTCGCAGCCTCGAAGGGCTTGCCGGATACGATGTTCGCCACGCATTCGAAGACCCGGACGGCCTGTTATGGTTTGCCACGGCGCGCGGCCTCGTGCGATTCGATCCCAGGACTGAAGATACTCTGTTGATCGATAGCTCTCGCGGGCTTGCCGATAACGATACTCGGTCGGTCTGTCGGTTCAACGGCGAATTGCTCGTGGCCACGCGCGCAGGGGTCCAGGTCTATAACGATCGCAGTGTGAACCCGCCCGCTTTCACGACCTTCGACGGGGAGCCTGCAAACGCTCTCTTCGTCGATAGCGATAATTATCTGTGGGTCGGGACCGACAGCGGAAAGGTCGAGAAATTCACCGTCCTCGGCAATCACCTGATTTCGAAGGTGTATTCGGGAGAGAATTACGCTCTCACGGGCAGCCACATCAATTCGATCACGGAAGACCGTGATGGTCAGATATGGATAGCGACAGACAAGGGCGCTGTGCGCCACAGCCCCAGGCGAAGCACACCGCTTGCGCAGGTCTCGGTCGAGGTCGACGGCCGAGCGGTTACGCCTGCCGAAGAAGTCTACCATCTGTCTTACGGGCGGCAGAGATTGACCTTCCGCTTCACGGCGGTGAGCATGGGCGGCTCTAATATGAGCGAGCAGGTGCGCTGCCTCTATCGCGTCAATTCAGATAAAGGCGACGGTCCCTGGACTCTGCTGCCTATGCAGCCGGGCGCTGTGCGCGAGGTGAATATCTTCAGCCTTGACGAAGGAGTACACTCTTTCGAGTTGATAGCTCTCAACCGCGACCTGTACGGAAGAAGCGCGCCCGCCGCAAAGCTTATGCTCAACGTCGGCCAGCCCTTCTGGAAGCGATGGTGGTTTTACACGCTGGCATTCGTGTTCGTCGGCCTGGCCGCAGCGGCACTCGTTGCCGCGCGAAGGATGCGCGACCGCGAATACATTCTGCCTAAAGAACTGCGCAGCTATGTCGCCATCGAACCCAACCCCTACATAGTGGGCAACCCCATTCGCGCGGAGAATATGTTCTACGGACGCGAGGACGATTTCCGCTACGTGCGCACGAAGCTTGAGGGAACGAACCAGGGTGTAATAATAGTCTTCTGCGGCGACAGGCGGGTCGGCAAGAGTTCGATTCTCTATCAGGTGCTCAACGGCCGCCTCGGAGAGCGTTTCATAACGGTATTCGTCGACATGCAGGAGATGGTCATCGCTTCGGATTCGGAATTCTTCTCGCGCGTATCCCGGCTCATAACCGAAGCCGTCACGCGCGCCCTCAGCCCGCCGTCGGAAAGCGACACGGCCGAAAGCGTAGTCGCCCCGAGCGGAAGCAGAGGAGACACGGGGACCGGCTTCGCCGCGTCGCCGCGTCCCCGACTCGTAGTCGTAGACGAAACGTCTCGGTCAACCGTCGCCGCGTCAGCGAAGCGAAGCGAAGATAGAGTGATACCCTTCGCTAGCGTGAGCCTGCCTGTGTTCGACGGGTGCAATCCATACCCTGTCTTCATAGATTTTCTCGACGAAGTGCTTCGCGCGACAGGCGACCGCACACTGCTCATACTTATAGACGAGTACGAGCTTATGGAAGCGAAAGTCGATGAGGGCAAGCTCTCGCCGGAGTTGTTCACATTCCTGGCAGGGATCATGGATAACAAGGAGAGGCTGGCGTTCATCTTTACAGGCTCGCGCCGCCTCGATGAGCGCGATAAGAAATACTGGCGCGAACTACTCCGTCGGTCGTTGTTTCGCAAGGTAAGTTTTTTGTCCGAAAAAGACGCCCTGCGCCTGATCACAGAGCCGGTCGAAGGGCGTGTTGTCTATGGCCGAGGCGTCGTCGAAGAACTCTATCGCCTGACCGCCGGGCAGCCCTTCTACACGCAGGTTCTCTGCCAGAACACCGTCGATTACATGAACGAGCACGAGCAGAATTGGGTCACGGGAGGCGACCTCAAACACGTTCTGGCCGACATAATCGATAATCCCCTGCCGCAGATGACCTACACCTGGGACGGCCTTTCCGACGATGAGAAGCTCGTGCTCTCGCTTTTGGCCGAAGCCCTTCCAAACGGCAGCGGCTCGGCTAGCGCCCGCGAGTTGCGCACGGCGGTCGAGGTGAACCAGTACCCTGTGAACCTTTCGGAAAACACCATACGTGTGACCCTTGAAGAACTCTTCCGCCGCGAGATGGTTGAAAAAGACGCGGGCAACGGCTTCTGCTTCAAGATAGACCTGCTCCGCCTGTGGATTCGCAGGTCTCATTCGATATGGCAGGTCGTCAAGGAGGGCGAGAGTCTGGCCGGAGCGCTCGGCCGCTTCGACGTCTTCCCCACGCCGGCCCTGCGCATGACGGCGGTGGGCGAGGAGACCGGGCGGCTCGAGGAGATGCTCTTCCGCGCCGCCGACTTCTACGAGGCCGAGGTGCGGCGCAACCTGCGGACGCTCGTGGGCCTCGTCGAGCCGGCGCTGATCCTGGTGATGGGGGGGGTCGTGGGGTTCGTGGCGCTGGCCATGATCCAGGCCATCTTCAGCATCAACGAGGTGCCGCTCTGACGCGCGGCGCCGGGAACGGAGGAGACATGCGGATGCGCCTCGCGGACCGCCGGGGCTTCACGCTCATCGAGATCATGGTCGTCGTCATCATCCTGGGGCTGCTGGCGGTGCTCGTGGCCCCGCGGGTGATCGGGCGGCTCTCCACGGCCCGGGACAAGGCCGCCCGGGCGCAGATCGAGCTGCTCGGCACGGCCCTCGATACGTACCGGCTGGACAACGGGACCTACCCCACGACCCAGCAGGGGCTCGAGGCGCTCTGGACGCGCCCGACCCTCCCGCCCGAGCCGCGCAACTGGGCCGGTCCGTACATCAGGAAGCGGGTGCCCGCCGACCCGTGGGGGAACCCC
>JAKEHD010000059.1 GCA_022615215.1 Blastocatellia bacterium | reverse complement strand
CTTTTTCTTTCTTCAAAGATTTCTTTCTTCTGGCGGCGCTTTGGATTCGGCAGAAGTTAGGCAAAAACTGAAACTCCATGCGGCTAAAGCCGATGGTATCTCTACTCAAAATTGTCATTTGCTGCCGCGCGCAGTATATCATTCGGGGCGTGAAAACCCGGTCCCTCTCCCTCCGATGATCGTCACCACGTGCTAATCTCTTCAACTTCCAATGCGCTCTGATGAAATGGAAAGTCTTTTCCCTTGCTGACGTATTCAGTAACAGTTTTACCGCTCGGTTCAAATCTCTGTGGCGAAAATCCACACGCCCGCGCGGGCTATATCAAGCAGGCCAAGAGGTTCGCTCACGCCCTCGTCGAGAGGAACGGCGATTGCCAAAAAGAGTCGGATATGGTGAGTGCGAGAGGGATAAATGTAATGTTGAGTGGTGGATTTGGCGATGTATCTTCTTAGCGCCGTACCTTTCTTGTGGTATATGATCGGCATCTTTGTGATTGTCGAAATTCTCGCGCTCTTTTTTTTCTACGGCCTGAAAAAGGATTTCGGCCACAAAGGCGAGAAGGAAGGCTACGGTTCGAAATCTACTCGAATGCGTAAATCGCTCGGACGAGAAGGCGTGCTATTAGAGATCGAGCGGCTGCGAACGGGCGGCGAAATGGACGAAACGCTCATTCGAAAGATGTCGCCCGAAGATAAAGCCATCTTCGAGGTCGGGCTTATAGATGCGCTCACCAAGTGGCCGCGCGAGGACCAGCATCGACTGCGCTCTACGCTCATAAAGAACGGATACGATGAACGATGCGCCCGATGCTTGATGCGAGGCGATATATCCAACCGCGTCCGCGCCTCGACCCTTCTGGCCCTGTTGCGCCCACAAGTCCCGGCCAGGCCGCACGACTCAGACCGCTTCAAGAGAACCCACAGCGGACGCCTCGTTCCCATAGTCACCAACGATGCGGATGAATTATAGGGGCTACTTTTTTCGTTAGGAGCTTTCAGTTTCGGAGGGAGACGACTGGCAGGAGCGTAGGCGCTCCACGTCGGCGCGCTTGAACATCTGAATCTGGTTGCCGCATTTGTTATAACAGACCTCATCCATTATATGATTGATTAAAAGAAGGCCGCGGCCGCTCGGTTTGAGCAATCGGGAAGGTTCGGTCGGGTCGGGGACTTCGTTTGCGGCAAAGCCTGGGCCTTCGTCTGTGATCGTAAAGCGCGCGCCGTCTGAACTCAGTTCGGCGACTATGTGAACGGCCTTTCGCGGATTGCATTTATTGCCATGTTTGATCGCATTGACTATGGCCTCGTCGAGAGCTATGAGCACTTCCGAGCTTTCGGGGCTTACTATGCCGAGTTTTAGAAGGCGTTCGTTGAGATAATCGAGCACGCTGTCGAGGTATTTCAGGTCGCTCGGAATCCTGAGCGCTATGCGCTCCTCGACAAAGGAGAGAATGCCGTCCAAACCGGCGCGTTCGGGTTTCTCTAAAGCTATTTCCTCGAAAGGGCCTGGCGCTTTGAGGCCGTCTCGCCGCGCCGCCCCTGTTTTGCGCCTGCTGCTCCGGCTCGAATTAGACTTGAAGATCTCTTTCTTGTCGTTCCTTTGCATCCCCTAACTCGCCCTTGCCTGAAAGAGAATGAATACATTCATTGTCGGCGACGATAACGCCTCAAACAATGGCAACCCGCATCCGTTCAATTGCCCGCCGACCCGAACTCTCAGTAAAGTTTATATCATGCGCGAAAGAAATTTACTACGACCGGTGGCCCCGCCACAAACCCTCAATACGTCTCCGGCCAATAAATGTTTCATAAGGTTATGATGCATGATTTGTCAGTGGTCCGTTGTCTGGAGCGTGGTCGCGTAATCGCGTAGCCGCTCATAATGTCCGTCGTTCACAAGCTGCAAGCCCTGGAAGAATCGAAATGGACAACGAACAAACTATCATTTTCTATGAAGCAATATGCGGCCGTTGTAGGTTGTGAGAGAGAGGCGCGCGCCGCCTCTGAGGTGGGTGCCCGATATGCCTTTGTCTCCCCGGTTCAGACCCGTAAGGCTAGAAAGAAAATCGCCGAGATTTATGTTTTCGCTCATGGCGCGTGTGACTAAATTGAAAGAGGTCGCAGCCGGGATGCTTACATCTATATCGCCCTTCACGGATTGGAAATTATAAGATCCGCCCTCGCGCAAATCGCCGTCGAAGATTATGTCCCCGCTCGTCACCTTTACATCCGCCGAAGGCCCGCGAATGTCGTAAAGCCGAACCTCGCTGTCGAAAGAGTCCACGCTCAGGTGCCCGTTCACTCCGCGCAGTTCGATTCTGCCCATCAGGTTTTTTACAGACACGGAAGTATCGGCCGGGACTGAGGCTTCGAAATCGGCGCGTCCGATTCGGAAGTTGCGCTTCACGGAAACCTTTATCTCATCCCCTCTCACCTCATCCTCTATCGAGACGGACGAAGCAGCGTTCGCGCGCACGGTTATGGTCTTTTTGTCCCATGCTGTGACGGAGATGCTGCCGTTCATGTTCGAGATAGTAAGGTGGGCCTGACCTCGCGGCGTATAGGTGCGCTCGAATTTCGCTATGTATGCGTCCGCACCCGTCTTCAAACAGAAGCAGGCGAACAATATCGGTATTATCGCAAACATACGCGCCCATCGGCGCGCATGCAGATCGCCCAACCCCGGCGCGGCCGGAGCGAGCCGGCTCCTGAATCGCGGAACAGTTTTCATCAATGCGTCAGAACCTGGCAAATTCTTCGAGCACGCGCATCTTCTCACGATATGCATTGAGCATCAACTCCTGAGAGATCGGATCGGCGGGATTGTTGCCCAACTCGCGGCGGCATTCGATCAAAGACTGGTCCACATAAAGCAGGCTGCGGTCGAAGGTCACGCGAAGCTCAGGGGTCCAGGCGACCTTGTTCTGATCGACGGTCTCCTTGAGCTCGTTTATGCGTTGTTCCATCTGTTGCAAATCGGTGCTGGACAGAAGATTCGTAGAGAGACCCGCCTGTCCGTCGGCCATGTCTGCGCTCGGCGGGTCGCCGCGCCGCAAGGCCAGGAGGCTGACCGATACCAGTATGGCAAGCGCCAGAGCGCCGGCCGCGAGTTGCGGAATCGACATATCGAAGTGGCGGTCCCTCAACCTTGCAATCCATACCTTGAATCGAAACCGGAGACCTGCCGGACGTTCGGCTTCTATGCTCGATTGAATGCGCGCCCATACAGCGCCCGATGGGGACTGAAGGGGCAGCTTCTGGCTGAAGTGAATTATTTGAAGCAGGTCGTCGCGCACCGCACGGCAGGGTTCGCAATCGGCCAGATGGCGTTCGACCCGAACCTGCTCGCCCAACTCCAGCGACCCGTCTATATAATCTGAAATGATTTCCTGACACTGATTACAAACCATCGGATTCGCCTCTCTTCTCACACGTTCTTTTTCGACAGCAATTCGCGCAGTCGCATTCGCGCCTTGTGAAGCTGCGATTTCGAAGTCCCAATGCTCACGTCGAGCAACCTGGCTATCTCCCCGTGTTCATAGCCCTCTATGTCGTGAAGCACGAACATCGTTCTATACCCCGGAGGCAATTGCGATATGGCTTTCTCCAAAGCCAGTCGGTCGACCATAGATATTCGCCGCGTGCTTTGCAAAGGCGTTTCGACCACATTCGTGAAATCGCCTTCCTCACTCGTATGCTCCAGTTTGGTCCCGCGTTTGCGAAAATGCATCAACACCTGGTTGACCGTCAAGCGATGCAGCCAGGTCGTGAAAGCCGAATCCCCGCGAAAGCTGCCGATCTTTCTATAGACTTGCAGGAAAACATCCTGCGTGAGGTCTTCGGCCTGGGTCTGGTTTCCGAGCATCCTCAAACAGAGCGAGTAGACCCGCTTGTAGTGTTGCTCGTAAAGCTTTTCAAAGGCCGCCCCATCGCCGGCCGCAACCGCCCGAGCCAGGTCGAGGTCTGAGGCAGTTTGGCTAGGTTCGGCGATCACGGTCATAATCAGCGTGTTAGTAAGATCGGCCATGACCCACGTGCTGTGATGCGATGGCCCTAAACCCGGTTGCCCCAACAGTATAGCATGCGCCTGTGAAAGATCGAACTGATCGAAATAAGAAAATTTTCTCGCCCGCGCGCGCAGGTCTGATCTCAAACAGGCTTCGTGAAATACAGCCGCTCTCCGGCTTGCGCCCGACAGACGCGCAAAGGCGCAGGGCATGATTCCGGCAGAGATCGAAATTATATCATCGGGCCGGGCGGTCTCGGTTTTTTCGGCAAATAGAACCCCTCAATAAAAGAATTGACATAACCCGCCTCCGGTGTACAATCGAATCGTCCCCTTTCGCTTCCGGTCCCCCGATACATTGATAATCGGACCCCAGAGACTTCTCGACAGATGTATTCGCTATTTTACGTTCTCACGAATCAACATGCTGATGAGTTCGCTCCTGTGCATTGCAACGAGCAGACCGCCAAGCGACTTGTCCGTTATTTCGAGGACGTTGTGACAGAAAACAAGTTGCCGGCGCTCGTGATCGAGGGCCGATGCCTGGACGGCCAGATGGCCAGAGAGACGGAGCGCTCGGCCAAACTCGCCGATACGGCCCGCCATACATACTTATTCTCTTGCGACCCCGACTGCCAGACGCGGACCTGGCAATGCCAATCATCCGGGAATCTGACCCTGCTCGAAGAGCGCGATTATCACAATATCGAGACCGGCCCATTCATACTTGTGATGGACCAGCGATTCTGCGGACTCCTGGCCTCCTGCCTGTTGCCGGGCCAGTCCGGCAATCGCTCCAAAACCTACGAGATGGTATGGACCTTCGACCCGAACGTGGTCTTTACAGCCATCGAATACCTTATGGCCCGCATAAAGGCGCGAAACCCGGACGAGCACGCGCGCATGGAATCGTTGCTGGGCGCTTCCACACCCCACAGCCATTCGTTAAGGCTGGCGCTTTCGCTCACGACCAAGCTTACACTTTTGATGCAGCGCCAAAACGAACTTGAGATGGCGATCAATCGCATAAGCTCCGCCATTTCAAGCACGCTGGAGATCGAATCCATACTTCAATCGGCCGTTGAAGAGGTGGGGCAGGCGCTCAAAGCGCGCCGCGCCGCGCTGGTTCTCTGGGAAGAGGAGACAGGCAACCCCGAAGGCATGAGTGTTTACGAGAGAGCGGACGAGACCGTCTTTGCGCCCACGGGCGACGGGCCTCCTGTAAAAGCCGCTTCCGATCAATCCCGAAATACGAGCGGCAAAGAGGCCGAGATAACTGTCGAATCGGACCTGGATGCTCCGCGTTCGCTCGAAATTCCGATCACATATCGCAACAGTGTCATAGGCGTGCTCCTCGTGGAAGACGATATGCCGGGCCGCGACTGGGAAGATGAAGAGATGCTTATGGTCAAGACGGTTTCCGACCAGTTGGCCGTCGCCATATCCCATGCTCGTCTCTTCAAGCGCGTGCAGACTCAGGCCATGACGGATGCGCTGACGGGGCTTTACAATCACAGGTATTTTCAAGAACGGCTCGACCGGGAAATAAAGATGTCTGATCGTCAGAGCGATAAGGTCTCGCTCATCCTGCTCGACCTCGATCACCTCAAGCGAATCAACGATACTTACGGCCACCTGGCAGGCGATGCCGCGCTCCATCATGTGGCGGGCGTCATGCAGAGGTCTGTCCGCGAGGTCGATATATGCGCCCGCTACGGCGGCGAGGAGTTCGCTATAATCCTTCCGCAATGCGGCCGCGAAGACGCCCTCGGAGTGGCCGAGCGGCTGCGCGCGGCCATAGCATCGACGCCCGTGCATAAGATCGGACAGGTGACTGCAAGCATAGGAGTGGCCTCTTATCCTAACTGCGCCAATTCAAAAGAAGAGTTGATCGAGATGGCCGACCGCGCCATGTACAAAGCCAAAGAGGCCGGCCGCAATCGCGTCCGCACCGGGCCGCATTCGGCCTACAGCGATGCAAACGCCTGAAGCAGCCGTCAGTCATCAGCTATCAGCCATCAGCCATCAGCCGTCAGTTGTCAGCCATCAGGGCAGGTATTCAACCACAGCTAACACGGATAACACAAAAAATATCTGTGTTATCTGTGCGATCTGTGGTTAATCGGGGTTACATGGCTGATAGCTGATAGCTGATAGCTGATGGCTGATAGCTGATGGCTGATAGCTGATCACTGACCACTGCTCATTGTCTTACGCTCGAACACTTTTATCTTGCCTGCGGAAAACCGTTCTTGAAAATTCGCGGCCATATCGAGCGCGAGCGCCGGATTCTCACCGAATCGCGAATCGAGCGCGTCACCCTCTTCCAGGATGATGGTGGAAACATCGGCGGGAACGCGGTCGCCTAACCGGTGCCATCGAGTCGTGCCTTCGTGTATCACTTCAGAAAACAGCAATCCCCCTTGCGGCACAACAGGACCGAGCGCGCTCGTCTGCATCAAGACATATTGCCCGTGCCGATGCTCTTTGAGCCAACGGGAAACCTTCGCCCGCTCACGCGCAGGCCGGGCGTTTACTCCATAACGATAACCTTCCTGATAGACGGCCAACTGCGAAGCGCCATCCGAAAGGAGATACCAGTATTGCATCCCTACACTCAGGCACACGAGTGCAATGGCCCGACGCCCGCCGAGTCGCCTGAACAGCGGAACCGCTCCTGCGGCGAAGAGCGCCGCCGCTAAAAGGTGCGGCAACCCGTACCTCACATTGAGAAGGCCGAATGCGGCGAGCGGAAAAATCTGTATCTCGCCCCTGTAGAGGCTCACTACATGAAAGAAGAAAGGGACCAGCAACAAGAGCGCCGGAGCGTCTTCAATTAATGCGCGGCGTCTCACGGCGATCAACCTTCCAAACCCCGCCGCCGCAAGCATCATCACGAGCGGACCCACGGAGACGGCTACGGTCACGGCCATCAACAACAGGTCGAGCGCAGCATTCCCCACGAAGATTTTCGACCAGCCGAGATTGGCCCGGTTCTGAAGATATATGGCGCGGGCCGAATATGGTCCCGTCAGAAACCATAGCGCGTCGCCGTAGATGGCCCAGTTATGCCACAGCCAGTAAGCCGGTCCCGTCGCAGCCAGCAATGAAAAATACGTCGCGTTTTTCAACCTCGAACCCAACCCTCCGCGAGCCGTTAGCGCGACCACCCCGCTTGCGAGCAATGCGACCGGCCAGGCTTCGTAACGCGCGAGCGTCGCAAGCGACATAACAAGGGCCGCCAGGGCGAGTCGCCCCGGAACCGCTGCCGGGCATAAAGATTCCTTTTCTTGTCCCCGGCTCTGCGCCGTCACCCATCGCTGTAGCAGGTAGACAGCGGAAGCGAGCGCCGCCATAAAAACCATCTCGCTCATAGGGGTCGCCTGCATGTAGAGCGCGCTCGGATTGAATATAAAAACGGCGGCGGAAATCAGGGGCAAAATATTTTTTATGGAATCTTCTTCCTTGCGATAGAGATGCCTCGCGTGCAGGTATATCACGACCGCAGTGATCACGAACGAGAGCATCGAAAGCAAGCTCCCGGCAATACCCGTCCGCCACATCCGGTCATTAGCGACAAGGGGCAACATCAAAACCGTTTGTAGCGGAAGCCAGGGAGAGCCTATCTGCATATATCTCTGCCAGAGAGAATCATCCGGGTGATCTACGACTTTGCGGGCGATGTTGACGTGAGCGATTCCGTCCCCGTAGAGGTTGGTCGCGTCCTGACTGTAAAAGTAGAGGAACGCGCCTGTAGATAGAATCGCGGCCACTGCGGCGACCGTAACAAGAGAGCGCCTTGTATCATCAAGATAATGATTAATGAATGCTAAGAAACGATGAATGATGAGTGATGAATGATGAATTCGGAGTCTTATGTTCCGCGTTCCGCGTTCCGCGTTCATCATTTCCCTCACTAACGGCTGACCACTGACCGCTGACCACTCACCACTGAGTGTATGGCATGCACCTCTTCGACGAGTTGAACGAACATTTCGGGCAGGAGCGCCTGCGGCCCATCCGACAGCGCGCGTTCGGGATGATTGTGGACCTCGACCATTATGCCGTCTGCGCCCACAGCGATCGCCGCCCGCGCGAGCGGTATGACTTTATGGCGCTTGCCCGTGCCGTGCGATGGATCGACTATGATCGGAAGGTGGGAGCGATTCTGAACGGCGGGCACTACCGATAGGTCCAGAGTGTTGCGAGTGTGATCGGCAAAGGTTCGCACGCCGCGCTCGCAGAGTATGACGTTATAGTTCCCTTCGGCCATTATGTATTCGGCCGCGAGCAGAAACTCTTCGAGCGTGGCCGACATCCCACGCTTCAGCATTACGGGTTTGCGGGAAGTTCCCACGCGGCGCAGAAGCGAAAAGTTCTGCATATTGCGCGCGCCTATCTGTAGCACATCGGCGTATTGCTCGACCATATCTGCGGTTTCGGTGTCGAGCACCTCGGTGACGATCTTCAACCCGAAGCGGTCGCGCACGCGGGCGAGTATCTTCAAGCCCTCTTCGCCGAGTCCTTGAAACGAGTAAGGAGAGGTGCGCGGTTTGAACGCCCCGCCGCGAAAAAACTTCACGCCGCACGAGGCCACGATCTCGGCTATCTCCATGGTCTGTTCCAATGATTCGACTGCGCAGGGACCGGCTATGATTGCGGGATCACGCCCGCCAATATCGGCCTCTCCGACGGCAACGACCGTGTCGTCATGTTTCAGGTCACGGCCGACCAGCTTGTAAGGCTTCGATACCCTTATGGCCTCGCCCACTCCGGGAAGTATTTCGAAATGGGTCGGATCGATAGCCCCCTGATTGCCCGTTATGCCAATGGCCGTGCGAGTCGCGCCCGGCATAGGGTGCGGTTTGAATCCAAGTTCGCGAATGACTTTCAATACATCTTCCACCTGCTCGTCGGTGGCTTCCGGCTTCATCACTATAAGCATGACTTTCTCCTGACCCGCGGCTTCTATCTATTTGTATAACCATCCGGTCGAATGAGCGCAAACCTTTTGCCCATCACATTCGCTCCGGCGCGCTGATGCCGAGTATGGCGAGGGCTTCGGTCAATTGCCTCTGAACGATAGATGTTATCGCAACGAGCAGGGCGCGGCGCGCGGGGTCGCTCTCGGTCAAAATATGATGGTGATGATAAAACAGGTTGAATCGCTGCGCGAGTTGAAACGCCCATTTCGCCACTACGGCGGGTTCGAGCGCCGCCGTCGCGCCCCGCACTACGTTCGCAAGTTGTGTAGCCGTATAAGCCAGAGACCACAACTCATCGCCCTGTTCGCTGTCGAGGTGGCGGGCGATCTCTTCGCGCGAAAACCTGCGAACGTCGAGGTCCGATTCCGTCATTCCCGCCTCGGCCAGTTTGCGAAAGATGGAATGCGTCCTCACGACCGAGTATTGAATGTAAGGGCCTGTCTCGCCTTCGAAGGCGAGCGCCTCTTTGAAGTCGAAAGAGATGATAGAGGTGCGCGTGTACTTGAGCAGGAAGTAACGAAGCGCCCCGACCGCTATCTTGTGCGCCGCCGCGAGGCGGTCTTCCTCGCTCAAATCGGGGTGCCGCTTTTCAACCTCTACGAGAGCATTGGCTTCGAGTTGATCTATGAGATCGTCTGCTTTCACGCCAAGCCCTTTTCTGCCCGACATGCCGACCGCACCGCGAGCGCGGTCCTCTTCCGAGAGCGTCTGACCGAGTTGTTGGGCGGCGGCGGGTGTGAGCACCACTTTTTCATAAGCCAGATGCGCACTGCGCTCGACGCGCTCGTCGTGGTCTACGGCCGTAACTCCTAGCTTGACGTAATGCTGAGGATAGGATTGCCCTATGTCGATCACGTTGAAATAGGCCGCGCCGTTTCCGAATTCGGGATGCGACGGGTCGTTTTCATTTTCGTCCGACGTGGTGATCCAACAAACGTGGCCGTCGGGGTAGGTGCGAAACGGCTTGTAATAGAAATCAATCCCGAGTTGGCCGAGCTTCCATAGATGGAAAGCTATGTCTTTGCCCGTGTAGGTAACAGTGCCGTTCGACCTCACTATGACCTTGTCGGCTTCGTGCTCGCTTTCGGCATCCGCGTCATGCGCATCCCTCTCCTTCACAGTGGAAGGCACAGAAGAAAAAGGAATCTTTATGCCTTCTACAGGGGTACTGACAGCGGCACGCATGACCCAGCAGCCCGCGAGCTTGCCTGCGGTTTCATACACTACGGCTCCTCGCTGTTTGAGCAGAGCGAAGGCGCGCTCCCATATATGAAGATGCAGCACATCGGATTCACGCGGCAGTACGTCGTAGAGGACGCCGACTCGCAGAAAGGTGTCCAGGTGGCAGGCAAGTATGCGGGTCGAGATGTAATCGGCCATCTCGTAGGTCTCGCCCTTGCCCGCTTCGATTTCGTGAAGCGTCTCGACGCGCAGGGCCTTTCGCGAAGAGTCTTCTTCGTAGAAGCTCCCTACGCGGGCATAGAGATCCCAGCAGTAATAATCGAATCTTTCGCTAATGGCTTTCACTTCGTCGAGCGATTTTTGTTCGATGTGCTTGAAACCCACGACGACATCGGCCACCTGCACGCCCGTGTTGTCTATGTAGTTCTGCGCCTCGACCTCCTCGCCTGCGAAGCGGAGCATTCTGATAGTTGTGTCTCCGAGGACGGCGTTGCGCAGGTGGCCTATGTGAGCGGCCTTGTTGGGATTGACCGCCGTATGCTCGACGATGATCTTGCCGCCGAGGAGGGATCTCATCGGTTCAGGCCCTTCGATTGAATGAAGCAGATAATTCGCCCTGTCGAGGTAGACATTGATATAACCTGCGCCTGCGATTTCCGCGCGGGTTATCCCTTTCAAATCGCTCAAGCGTTCGGAGAGGCGGGCGGCGATCTCTCTTGGATTATGTTTCCGGCCGGTCGAGGCTTTCAATCGCTTCGCAAGCTCGAATGCTACGGGAGAGGCAATATCGCCTAGCGCGGTGCGCGGCGGTATCTCAAGCGG
>JAKEHD010000430.1 GCA_022615215.1 Blastocatellia bacterium | reverse complement strand
GCATCGGTATTTTGAGACTTAATCTGCTCAAGCTCCTGGCTCTTTTTAATTTCTGTCTGGCAAGTCCCACTTTTAATCACACCCGTCGGGCAGACGGCTTTGCGCCCGCCCTTGACAAAGACTATGCACCCAGGGCGCGGTCTATCATTCGAGATAAGTTATCTTTCGACGTGACGCCTACGACGCGATCTGCTTCGCTGCCGCCGTTGAAGAGTATAAGAGTGGGGATGCCCTTGATTCCGAGACGCTGGGCGGTTTGATTGTTGTCGTCCACATTGAGCTTGACGACTTTAGCCTTGCCGTCATACTGCTCGGCAACCGCCTCGACGGTCGGCGCAATCATCCGGCAGGGCTGACACCATGCGGCCCAGAAGTCTACGAGCACCGGCACCTCAGATTGCAACACATCATTATCGAAACTATCGTCGGTCACTTCTCTAACGAATTCGCTCATCCTAACCTCCTTTGATAATAGTATCGAGCTCGCAGTGCCGGATCCTGAGCGACTGTCGAGGCGCTCGGTGCCGGGCACGCGGAACCCGTTGATGAAAATTAATCCGCCGCCGCCGCGTTCGGACGCGCCAGCCTTTCATACAATTCCACATAGAGCCGCGCGGACCTCTCCCACGAATGATCGGCGCGCATTCCATTGAGCATGAGCGTGCGCCAGAGTTCGCTGTCGGCATAAACGAGGAGCGCTTCATAAATCTTTTCAAGCAGCCGCGTCGGGTTGTACTCGTAAAACTTGAACCCGTTGCCGCTGCGTGTGGTGCGGTCGAAATTCTCTATCGTGTCGTCGAGGCCCCCTACGGCGCGCACTACGGGGACCGTGCCGTACTTCAAGGAATACATTTGATTGAGACCGCATGGCTCGAACAATGACGGCATCAGGAACATATCCGCGCCCGCCTCTATTTTATGCGCAAGCTCGTTGGACCTTTCGTCCTGCCCGAAGTAGACCCCGACCTGACGGGGGCGCGCATCGCGCAGGGTCTGAAACCCTTGCTCGTAATACGACTCGCCCGTGCCGACCAGGACGAAAATAACGCCCCGGTCGAGCATCTCCTGAGCGACTTTGAATATCAAGTCGATCCCTTTCTGAGTGGTCAGCCGCGTTATGCACCCGATGACCGGACGCTCAAGCTCTTCTTGTGGCAGCCCGAAACCGGCCAGAAGGTCGCGTTTGCACTCTCGCTTGCCGTCGAGGTCGTCGGGCGAAAAATTAGCCGCGATGTATCGATCTTTTTCGGGACTCCACTCGTCGTAATCCACGCCGTTGAGTATGCCGAACATATCCTTGCGGCGCGCGCGCAGAAGGCCGTCGAGTCCCTGACCGGCTTCAGGCGTCTGTATCTCCCGACTGTATTTCGGGCTGACCGTAGTGATGGCATCGGAAAATATCAGGCCTGCCTTGAGCGCGCTGGCCAGACCGTAAAACTCTATTCCGCCGTCTGCCCTGTGTATCCATTCGGGCAATCCCAAATTGGGCAGGAAACCTGGTCCGAAAAGCCCCGCGAAAGCAATGTTATGAATCGTAAAAACGGTCTTCGTTTGGGCGAAAGCATAATCGCCCGAATAAACCGTTCTCATGTAGGCCGGTACAAGGCCGGTCATCCAGTCGTTCAAATGAATGATGTCGAAGGCCCCGCCGAGCGCCTTCGCAAGTTCGACGACCGCCCGACTGAAGTAAGCGAACCGTTCTACATCGTCATTTTCGCCGTAGAGTCTGCCTCGCGAAAAGTATTGCGGCGCGTCTATGAAATAAACAGGGACTTCGCCCGAACGATCTACATACACGGCCGAGGTGCGCGTAGTGAAGTTGAAAGGGACGTGCAGACGGCCCTGCAAGGAGCCACTGCCCTCTACGATCTGCTCCGTATCGTAGCGAGGCATGACTATGCGGACCTGATGCCCGAGCCGGGCGAGGGCTTTCGGCAATGCCGCCGCCACATCCGCGAGTCCGCCTGTCTTCGCGTAAGGAACAACTTCAGACGCCGCCAGTAAAATGTTCAATAACGAACTCCCATTGTCTAAAATCCGCAACACCTCAGAATAAAAAATAGTATTTGAGGGCCTCCGACATTGTCAAGAATGCGGCCACACTACTGCGGTATTGCAAAATCGCCTGGCGCATGCTTATCATCTCATAAGCAAACCATGAAGATCGGGGGCGATTTGGCATCACCCCATACTTGCCCCTCATCGGCTTATTATGCTATAAGGCTCTCTTTGCCGTAACTGCCGGTCAGGTTTCTGTATGAGTCGGGATTGTTGAAACCCCGGATTGCAGCTACGGTAGAAAAACTCTGTATTACAAATTTTAAACTTCGGATCGCTCTAAATTATGGAATTTTTTCTAACCAGCCCGCTGACTGCCGGTATACTCGGTCTATTAGGACTGGGATTTGCCGGTCTAACCTACATGGAAGTTATCAAACGGCCGTCGGGCAATAAGCTCATGGTGGAAATATCGAACACCATACACGACGGCGCGATGGTCTTTCTCAAGCGCGAATACTCTATCCTTGCGATCTTCGTCGCGGTAGTGGCCGTGCTTATAGCCGTCTTTCTACCTTATGGTCCGCAAACGTCCGGCGCATTCGTCGCGGGCGCTCTCTTTTCGATAATGGCGGGATTTTTCGGAATGAAGGCCGCCACGCGCGCCAACGTGCGCACGGCTGAAGCCGCCCGTTCGCAAGGGCAGAGCGACGCGCTGTTTGTCGCCTTCGCGGGAGGGTCGGTCATGGGGATGTCGGTCGCAAGCCTCGGACTCCTGGGCGTGGCTACGTTGCTCTATATCTTTTATGTAATGTCGAAACTCCAGCCAGAACCGGGATTCAGTTCCGAGGGGGCTGCTGCGGCCGTATTGTCGGGGTTCGCAATGGGCGCAAGTTCCATAGCTCTGTTTGCCCGCGTTGGCGGCGGCATATACACGAAGACTGCGGACGTGGGCGCGGACCTTGTGGGCAAGGTGGAGGCAGGGATACCCGAAGACGACCCGCGCAACCCTGCGACCATAGCCGATAACGTCGGTGATAACGTGGGCGACGTGGCAGGGATGGGCGCGGACCTCTTCGAGTCTTACGTCGGTTCGATAGTCGCTGCCATAGCCATTGCCGCTACTTCGAGTGTGTATGGGAGCGGGGGCAAGCGCGTCGTATGGATGCTCCTGCCACTGGCAGTGGCGGCCATGGGGACGCTCGCATCCCTGATAGGAGTGGTCGCAGTGCGCGCGATGAGAAAGCTCGACCCGGCCTCCGTGCTCAGGAACGCCACTTATATAGCTACGGTTTTGATGCTGACAGGAACGGCTTTTCTCGTCTACACGCTCGATCTTACCACTCGCCAGTATTCGAGGTGGGGCCCCCTCTGGGCAATAGTGGCGGGCGCGGTCGCAGGGATAGTGATAGGGACCGTAACCGAGTGGTACACATCCGGGTCGCCCATTGTTAAAATCGCGCACGCATCCGAGACCGGCCCGGCCACAAACATTATCACAGGAACGGCGATCGGCATGCACTCGGTGGCTATCCCTGTAGTGATTATTTGCGTCGCGGTGCTTGTCTCCTATCAGGTTATAGGATTGTTCGGCATAGCACTTGCCGGGGTCGGGATGCTTGCGACCACAGGCATAATAATGGCCGTCGACGCCTATGGGCCGATAGCAGACAATGCGGGCGGCATAGCCGAGATGAGCGCGCTCGGCCCTGAGACGCGCAAGATAACCGACGGCCTCGATTCGCTCGGCAATACGACGGCGGCCATGGGCAAAGGGTTCGCAATAGGTTCGGCCGCGCTCACGGCTCTTGCGCTCTTTTCGGCTTATCAGGAGAAGGCAGGGCTTATAGTGAGCGGCATCAACCTGACAGAGCCGCACGTCATAGTGGGCCTGCTCATAGGCGGCGCGGTAGTATTTTTCATAGCGGCGCTCACTATGTCATCCGTAGGGCGCGCGGCCAATAAGATGGTCGAGGAGGTGCGCCGCCAGTTCCGCGAGATACCCGGCCTCATGGAAGGGAAGGAAAAAGCCGATACGGCGCGCTGCATCTCGATTTCGACCACGGCGGCCTTGCGCGAGATGATAGCGCCGGGGCTTATAGCTGTATTGCTTCCGCCTCTCACGGGCTTCGTGCTCGGCAAAGCCGCGCTCGGCGGAATGCTTGCAGGCGCGACCCTCGCGGGGGTCATGCTGGCCCTGTTTATGGCAAACGCGGGCGGAGCCTGGGACAATGCCAAGAAGTACATCGAGAAAGGAAATCTCGGCGGAAAACAATCTCCCGCTCACAAAGCGGCCGTGGTCGGCGACACTGTAGGCGACCCCTTCAAAGACACTTCGGGGCCTGCAATGAACATCCTCATCAAGCTGATGTCGATAGTCTCTCTGGTAATCGCTCCCCTGCTCGGAGAAGGACTGTTTTAATCAGCTATCAGTCTTCAGCCCTCAGCCCTCAGTCTTTTCAAATGAAAGCTGACGGCTGATAGCTGACGGCCGGCCCTTGCAAATGCCGTAGGCCAGCCGTCATAATTACCGGCTATCATCAGCGAGTCAGGAGATTCACAAGTGGCAGAAGATAAATTAATCAAGAGCGGGCAAATCACTTTGCCCAGGATACTGTTTTTAGGCATGGTCGGTGGCATCATCGTGGCCACAGTCGCCCTCGGAGGGGTGTGGCTGACGGTCGGATACTGGCTCTTGACTTTGGGGATAAGCGGGCTGCTCCTTCTTATAGCGATAGATTACGGGGTACACATGGAAAAAGTGGACCCGCAAGCTCCGCTCGGTCAGGAAGTCGCATCCTCTGAATCCGGGAGCGAGACAGACGCGCAAGCGGCCTCGCGCGAATCCCGCCCGCGTCGGCGCGCAAGCCGGGCGACGAAGCGCCGCCGGTAGCGAAGAATGCAGGGGAGCAAGGGAGCCGCAGGTGCAGGGGTGATTAGATGATTGAGTGCAAACGAGTGGATGAATAGTATTAGCACCCCTGCTCCCCCGCACCCCTGCTCCCCTGCTTACAATCGGGGGGACCATCAACCAGACAGTTCAAGAAATAAACACAAAGGGCCTGCACACGGTATTGGATATGCCGGGATTGCTCTGGCTGGACCTTGACGACCCTTTGAGCCAGGCTCTGGATGATCTGGCCGTTCGCTACGGATTTCACGAACTTGCAATCGAAGACTGCCGCCTCCGCCTTCAACTTGCCAAAGTCGATTACTACGACGATCACTCGTTCATCATCGTCAATACCACACATTACACAGAATCGCCCTGCGAAGTGGAGTTGCGCGAGATCAATGTCTTCCTCGGCTCCGACTACATCGTGACCGTGCATTTCGGCCGCAGCCTCAGTATAGAAGAGATTGAGAAAAAACTGGCCTCGAAGTCCATACATTTCACGCGGCCCGATATGGTGCTGCACACGATCATGGATATGGTCGTCGACCGCTATCTGCCGACGCTCGATCACATGGGTGAGACGATAGACAAGACTCAGGACGATATGCTGATAGCTCCGAACCCGTCGCAGCTTGAAATGATTTTCGATTTGAAACGAGGATTGTTGCAATTCCGGCGGGCGGTCTCCTCGCAACGAGAGCTTGTAAATGCGCTCATTCGAGACGAGACCGATCTGATCCACAGCGATATGCGAATATATTTTCGCGATGTCTACGATCATGCGGTGCGCGCGATGGATGTGGTCGAGACCTATCGAGACCTGCTCACGGGAGGGCTGGACATATATCTTACACAGATGGCCAATCGCACGAACGATATAGTCAAGGCGCTCACCATACTGGCGACTCTGATGTTGCCCTTGACGCTGATAACGGGATACTTCGGAATGAATTTCGACTATATACCTTTTACGAAGAACCATGCAGGTATATGGTACGTGACGGCCGTGCTATTGCTCATATCAGTCGGCATGCTTGGCTGGTTCAAATACAAGAAATGGATTTGACAAGGGCATAGAAGCGACGACGCTTTGGTTTTTCGGCTATTGCTTGACAATGCAGGGACCGCGTGTAGACTAGAAAGCGTAACGTAGTTCGAAACATCGCTCCGGCTCGACTGCTTCCCCATAGTCTTTGATTGATCTTTGCAAACGGCATCCGGCGCGTCCGATCTTTTATAAAAGTGCCGTTTTGACAGGTGCGAAAATGCAAGTGAGCGACACAAAAGGAAGACTCTTTTCCTCAAAAATCACATACAGCCCCGCAGCCGGTGCGGCGGCTTGTGAGTTGACCCTGGCCGAGATGGCCGGGCGCATCGAAACCCTTACCGGTGTGCCCTCGCTTTCGCAGATCGAAGAGTGGTTCTCTTTGCTCCTGCTCAGGCAGCGTGATTACGAACCCTATCGCATGTTCACTCCGCGCAAATACGCCCGCAATCTGATCGTGCGAAGCCCTTTCGCGGAACTGCTGATGCTGTGCTGGCGTCCGGGCCAGCGCACGCCCATACACGATCACGGCGGGTCGGTCGGCGTGGTGATGGTCTGCGAAGGACTGCTGACAGAGACCATGTATGAACGCACGCCCGAAAAGCGCGTTCACCCTTACAACACTTTCAAGCGTGGGCCGGGCGAGATAACGGGGGCCGATGTGCCGGACATCCATCAGCTTCTGAACCTACAGCCCAAGGGTCGAGACCTTGTGACGCTGCACTGTTACGCGCCGCCGCTTTCGGTGCTAAATACCTACAGCCCGCGAAGCTCGCGTGTGGGCCGCTGGCGGGAAGGTTATTTCATGGGCGGCGCAGGCATCTGATCCGCTAAGGCCGAGTCTCAGAGAGGGTGAAGCATATAATCAACCTGGGAGTTTGTCTCATGCGAAAAGAAAAATTCCAACCCGAGAGTGCGCGGTCTCTCATGGCCGTGCTGGTTTTTGCGCTCATAGCTTTTGCGATCACCGCTGCGTCGCACGCGCAATCGGGCCGCCGCCTCCCTGATAAACGCACCAAACGGGTCGAGACAGCGCCTCCTGCAAAATCCGAATCCGAAACAGTGCCTTCGACCGAACAACCCAGGAAGGCGGGCATACCCGTGCTCGTGGCGAGATACTCGCCGACCGTGACCGATTCGGGGTACTACTCTTCCATAGTGAGCAGAGGCTGCGTGGAGCGCCTGAAAAAATCCACTTCTCTGAGCGTCACGGAAGGCAGGGAGATGAACCGCGCGGAGGCAAGCGACTATGCCAAAGGCTCAAGCGATATATATGTTGCCTGGCTTGAGATAGAAGTGAACCTGAGAGGAGGGAATAGCAGAAGCTCGTCGCAAGCTTTCGATGAGGACTTCAGGATAAGATATGCGCTCTACGAGCCGGGCACGGGAAAGATGAAGACTCAGGGAGTGATCCATCAGCGCCCTTATCAACCGCGCGTCGGCGGCGTGGGCCTTCCCTTGCCCTTGCCGTCGGGCCGCTCTACGGGCGAATACATACTCCATCAGGCAGGAGAGGATGCCGCCGACCGGTTTATAAGCGCCTTGAATGCGGCCAAGCCGAATGATGCTTTTTAAACCTCCGGTCTGATAGAACGACTGAAAATTATTCGGGCCTCAAGACGCTTTCCAGATGCTCGTCTCAGCACTAGCGAACCGGGATTCCCTACACGTAGATCAACTCTGGAAGGCGGATTTACACACAACTTTCAGTTCAGCGCCGGGGTAGGTATTCGCTTCTGATGTTCACCGAAACAGCACCAAGACAGAGCTATCATCTTCATCACCCAAAGCGACAATCACATGAAATATGGATTCGTAATAGACCACCGCAGATGCATAGGCTGTCACGCCTGTACGGTTGCCTGCAAGTCCGAACACGATGTCCCCGTGGGCGCGTTTCGCACCTGGGTCAAGTACATAGAGAAAGGCACATACCCTGACACGCGTCGCTTCTTTTCAGTGCTTCGTTGCAATCATTGCGATGCGGCCCCCTGCGTGACGATATGCCCCGTGACCGCGCTCTTCAAACGCGACGACGGCATAGTCGATTTCAACGGCGAACGCTGCATAGGCTGCAAAGCCTGCATGCAGGCATGCCCTTACGACGCGCTCTATATAAATCCCGATACCAACACGGCTGAAAAATGCAATTACTGCGCGCACAAGGTCGAGGTGGGGCTTGAGCCTGCTTGCGTGATCGTATGCCCCGAGCAGGCCATCATCGCGGGAGACATGGACGACCCGAATTCGAAGATCGCGCGTCTCATCGCTTCAGAAAAGACCGAAGTGAGAAAACCCGAAGCCGGGACTTTGCCCAAGCTTCATTACATAGAAGCCGATCCATCGGCGCTGCGCCCTACCGAGC
This sequence comes from Blastocatellia bacterium, assembly GCA_022615215.1. Taxonomy (GTDB): domain Bacteria; phylum Acidobacteriota; class Blastocatellia; order UBA7656; family UBA7656; genus JAKEHD01. Next base: position 13,880 of record JAKEHD010000430.1, on the reverse strand, counting down.
AGACGCACCTCTCAGGTTATCTATGGGCCGAACAGCAGATGGACGCGGTAATGCAGAACGAGCAGGCTCTTGCCGAAGCAGAAGCCCGCGCGCGGACCACTTATGACGTATCGCATGACCGCCCCTGGGGGTGGAAGGTCTCGGCGTATCTATGGACCAAGTCCGTCTCGGCAGGCGCGTTCCTGATAGCGGCCATAGCCATCGGAGGAGGATTCATCCGCGCTCACTGGCTGATGGATTCGGCCGCGCCGCAACTCAGCATGGTGTTCCTCATAGTGACCCTCGCTCTGTTGGTTCTGGATTTGAAGCGGCCCGAACGGTTTTTGAGCATACTGTTTCGCCCTCAGTGGAAATCATGGCTCGTGATAGGGGGCTATATACTTGGAGTATATGGCGCGTTGCTTACGGCCTGGATGATCATTCCATTTGTAGGGTTGATGGCGCTGGAACCTGCGGTGTTATGGCTTGGGGCGGTATTTGCGGCGCTATCGGCCGTCTATTCGGCTTTCCTGTTCGGGCAGGCGAAAGGAAGGGTATTCTGGCGCAGCCCGCTCGTGCCATTGCACTTGCTGGCGCAGGCGATCGTTGCAGGCGCGTCCGCGCTTTTGCTTGTGGCCGTCGCGGGATCGCTCTTTTGGAACCTCTGGCTCATGGACCCGGCGTTCGATTTCCTCTACTACCAGTTGATAGGCGCGCTCGTAGCGCACAGCGCATTGACTTTCGGCGAACTCTTCACACCGGAAGAGACTGTAGAAAAGACGCGAGCAGCGCGGCTCATCACAAAGGGCGTATTCAGAAAAGCATTTTGGGGCGGGGCGGTCGTGTGCGGGATGATCGTGCCTCTGATCGCTCTGGTAACGGGCCTCGCACAGAACGGTCCCATTGTGGCGATTGTATCGTTACTCGCTCTTGGGGGGGTGTTCGTGTGGGAACACCTGTGGGTGCAGGCAGGACAGGCCGTGCCGCTCAGTTGAACGACCTGTCTCTTTGAGATGTATTTCTCGCCGTATTTTATCAGTGTGATCGTCTATGCGTGTTCGATGAATTCAGCCCCGATTTTGAAACTCTTTTCGTCAGCCGGGGTTATATGTCGAACGGCTGCTCTGACGACGTATATTACCTTATCATAGCTATGAGTCCTTAATGCGACCGGCATCTGCACTTCGATTTGCAAGGGAGTCCCTTCCTGTACAGGTTGAGAGATGCAAAACAGTATTCCGGTGCGGCTCACATTCAGGCTTTCAGTCACTTCCGCCCAACTGCCGTCTTGTGAAGTGATTCTAACGGGAAGTTTGAGCGCGAATCGCCTGGCACGGCGTCTGTCCTTTACTTCAGGCGCATAGGGATCAGAGTGTCCGAACGCCACGCCAATCCCAATTCGGTTCGGTCCCGCTTCGATCAGGCCGGTTGGAAGCGATGCCGCTGTTCTATGATCACCCTTGATCTTTGCGCTCTGGTTGATATCGTCCGGCAAAGGGGGAATCGGTATAGGGACTTGCGGACGGCGGTCGAGCTCGCCGTCGTATTCTATCTTGCGGGCAGGGTGCGCCAGTGCGGAGAATGCTTCCACCACACGGAGCAATGCCTGGCTCAGCTTCCAGCGCATTGCTCCGTCCGCCTCGATTATGTCCTTGCATTTGAGGGGATGAACGTGTTCCACAGCCTGACGATAAGCTTTGCGAATCTCTTCGATTGTCGCATCGCGATCGATATTGAGCACACTGTAGTGGTCTGCTTTATCTTTTATACAAGCAAGCAGCCTTTCAACTTCTTCCCGGACTTTTACTATCCGCTTCGATTTATGGTTTTCTGCCTCGATTTTGTCCATTTCATTAATGCAACTTGCCAAATCATAACAATCCTTGGGGAGCTGTTCATATCCAATCACCATTAAATTGTCTCCGTCCAAACTGAGGGCAGGGCATTCGTCCATTTGATTGATCTGACCTTGCTTTTAATGCTCTAACGGGCCTGCCCGTCATTCGACAAGACGCGCGCTCGCGACCTGCTCGTGACGTAATCGGTAATCAAGTGCCTCGGCAAGATATCAACTTTTTTGCGGCCTCCTTAAGAGTGGGCATCCTACAGCAAAGCGTTTCGTATTTAATGCTTCCTGCTTGTTGATCCCTACTGATTTACATCCCTTCAGATGGACCATAATGAGAATCAACGTGTTGACACTAAACAATTACCGTGCCGAATCGTCTGCATCGTTGCAGGAAAGTCAACATATCGGCTTTTATCTGAGATTGACGGAGCAGTCATGCATCAAAATGATAGAATTCCTGTCTATTTGGGAACAGAATGGATAGAATCTGACTCCCGGTCAGGGCAGGTCGTCGATACTCTGTATGCGACGGCACTGGTAATTTCTCCGAACGGTGGTCAAAATGGTGAAACCTATCGATTGGGTTTCGGTCAATTTGATGGCTTTGCAGATAAGAAGCCGATATGAAGGGCGGGCTGTCATCAGCAGGTAGAATTATTGGAAGAGAGAAAAGCGGACCGGGGAGGGAACCTGCTCAAATTCCCTCCCCGGCGTTGCGGGATGGACAGAGGGGCCTAAAGCTTACGTTCGAGCCATCTCATACAATAATCCGGCAAGGGAATTACTCTATTGTGCAGACCCGTGCCGGTCGGGGAAGCCGAATCGAGGGCTATGGCTTCCGTGTGTAGGTAATCTCCACGGCCTTGAATTCTTCAGGTGTTCCTACAAGGTCGTAGACCTCCCAAACATACTTGTCTTTACTGATGATACGGACGACGCTTCTAAACAGCTTGTCGCGTTCTCCGGTCATCGGCTCGTCCATTTTCCCGTGATAGGTCAGAACTTTTCCTGACTGATCGAGGGTTCCTTCACTTATGTACATGTTGGTCTGCATACTGCCTATGAAGGAAGTGACGTACTTCTTTTTGTAGTTGTCATACCCGGTGATGCCCATGCTCTTGTGAGGTTGTCCCATCACCTGGCCGTTCTGTTCTTCGAGCAGAAATCTGCCATCCATTATCCATTTTGTTTCGGCGCTCCCTTTTGATTCCGAAGGGGGCTGGGCCGGGCCTCCCCACCACACGCGAGTCGAGGTTTCCCACTTTCCTGCGAAGCGGTCCAGAAACCTGTGGGATTCGCCAGGCGTGGAAGCTTCCATCCACGCCTTCATCATTTCCTGCGGCCCGGCCATCTGCTTTTCTTCTTTTTCTTGAGACTGACGGTCCTGCGCGAGAGCTTGATTGATGATCGAGGCCGATAGGACGGCCAGCACGGTTGCGCATATCAGTGTTCGCGCTTTCATATCGCTAATCCTTTCTCTCAGAATCCGGCTTGCCTCAACTGACTCAACAGTGCCTTTTCTGCTCGAACCTGATGACAGGCCGGAGTATCGAAGGCTCGAAGTTCTACGAACCGCTGGCCGTCTCCGCCGTGTCGGCGCATTCTTTGCTGAAATACTCTTTGGATGCCTCCACGACTTCTTCAGACGTCAGATCCTTGATATGTGTGCAGAGCCCCCAGGTGTGACCGAATGGGTCTGCTATCATGCCGAACCGGTCGCCCCAGAACATATCCGCTACAGGCATGATCGCTTGAGCGCCTGCGGCAACGGCCCTCTCGAACGAGGCGTCCACATCTTCCAGGTACAGATTGAGTGATATGGGAGTGCCGCCCAGAGTCTTGGGAGAGCGGCTGCCCATATCGGGAAATTCGTCCGAGACGAAGAAGATGCTGTTGCCGATCTTGAGTTCCGAATGCATGATCGCATTTCCATCCGGTGTGGTCATTCGGGCGATTTCCTCAGCCCCCAATGCTTCTTTGTAAAACTCTATGGCCCCGGCCGCATCATTGACTATGAGACCCGGCGTGATCGTATGGAACCCTTCGGGAATGGGTTTGACTTCTGATGACATGTAAATTTCTCCTTTCCAATTGAATAAAGTTGAGCCTGCCGCGTTAAGCGGTAAGCTGTTTGACCATCCTTCCAACTCAACCGCCCCGTTTAGCGAATCTGTCGGAGCGGGTTGTCGGCTTAAAATTTAACACCTGGATCAGCAGTGAAGAGCGCGGCATCTCGCCATCGCGGGCCTCGCCTGCTGCATCCGCTTGTCGGGCATCGCTATTGACGGCCTGCGGGTTGACCGAAAGTGATCCAGAAGCGGTTGAGATCGCGAATGATGAACTCACACATTCCGTAGACCGTGTCGTGGAGAGGCTCCACTATCTCAACTCTGTCCTTCAGCCGCCGGTACACCGCAGCTACATCCTCCGTATGAACGTACAGGTCCACCTCTCGGCGGTGTTGCGAGCTTGGCCGCCCTCCTTCGTCGAGCATGATCTCCGTTGTGCCGAACGATAGCGATGCCCAATCCAGGTTGCCGTCGGATTCGTCTTCGTGCGTCCCGGTCACGGTAAACCCGATGCTCGCATACCATTCGACAGTCGCTCGGACATCTGGTACGTGAATCATTGGGATAACCCGCTTTATCATAACCATCTCATCATGCCGTGTTACGAATGCGTGAACGTCTGCCCAACGCTGTGGTTCACTCGCATTTTTGGAGCGTAGCGGAAAAAATGTCGAGTGCAACCACTTGTTATACGGTGCTCTGATTAGATGATTGAACGAGCGACCGGAACCCGCCATACACCATCCGTTCAGCATCAAAAATCGGCCTCGATGTATTAGTCAGTGGTTTGATCACATCCGTCATCCTTGGGTCGGCTGCGACTCTTTTATTTGCAAGATCACGCGCCTCACGAGATTCGAATGCGACCCACCCAAAGATGACGGCTTCATCCTCTTTTGTGTTCGCGAAATCAGTGAAAGATAGGGTGCCCTCCAAATTTGTATCGTCACCAACATATTCTGAGTAATCGAGTGCGCCATGTTCCTTCCAAATCTCCGCAACCTTTTCAACAACTTCTCTATACGTATTTAGCTGGTCGCGCGGCACCGGGAGAACGAACCCGTCGATATAGTATGTCACGTTATCCTCCAATCTTGTTACTGAAGTTTGTGTTCAAGCCGTATAACACTCGCCTTCAGCGGCGCGCCGTCGAGCGCGTCCGCTGCAAGGCGTCGTTATGCATCACTGTTTGCAAACAAAAACTCCATCTGCCAGGTTACCTATACGTGTTGATCTACCAGAATCGTGTTTCCGTCCGGATCGAGAATCATAAAACTGGCCGGGCCGGTAGAGCTTTCGTCTGCCTCCGAGATCAATTCTACGCCGCGATCTTTGAGTTGGCGCTGCAACTCTCGAATGTCCGTGAAATTTTCCAGTTGTCGAGCATCGCTACTCCAGCCGGGATTGAAGGTGAGAATGTTCTTATCGAACATTCCTTGAAACAGCCCGATGGTGTGGCTGCCATTCTGCATAATCAGCCAATTCTGCGATTGATCTCCTCCGAAAACTGTAAACCCCAGCTTTTCGTAAAAGAGCTTCGATGCCTCGATATCTTTTACAGCCAAGCTAACAGAGAAAGCTCCCAATTTCATAATTTCCTCCTGCGCTGTGTTCCTAACGCATAACTAATGTTTTAAAGCCCCCATAAGCCATGCGCCTGTAATCAAATGGCTGAAAGCCTGGTTCCATCATTTCTTTAAGTCTTGGATCGTTCATAACCGCCGCATTCACTTTATCCCTATGCTCTCTCGATTCGAAAACGATCCAGGAGAAGATCACGGTCTCCTCTTCCGAAGCATCCGCCGCCTTCTTAAAAGAAACCGTCCCTTCGATCTCTAAGTCATCGCCCAGGCATTCGTAATACTCCAATGCGCCATGTTCCTTCCATACCTCACCGGCTCTCTCTGCTATTTCTTTGTATTTGCCCACGTTCTCTTTGGCTATCGGGATTACGAATCCATCTACATAATTTCCCATGCTCTTTCTCCGTTCGGCTCATCAATCGAGCCTGTCGTTTGAATCAAGCCGCGCCGCGAAGCGATATCGGCCTCGATGAATTGTTAAGCGGCTCTCCCGCTTGAATCTGCCGGCTCATAGGTTGCAATTACCACACCTGTGGAGGTCGTCTTGCTGTCGATGAGCCGGAGAGCGGCGAATATACCACCGTCGGTGAACAGTCGACGCCCGGACCCGAGCACCAACGGGTGGATCAGCAGCACATACTCATCCACAAGGTTGAACCCGATGAGCGATTGGATCAGTACGCCGCTGCCGAATACAATGATGTCTTTGTCCTGCTCTTCCTTTAGCTTGCCAACAGCCTTCGCTATATCACCTTCGAGGAGTGTCGAATTGCTCCATGCGAGTGGTGCCTTGAGCGTTGTAGAGGCGACGTATTTTTGGATGTTGTTAAAGAAAGTCGTAAACGGATTGTCCGGCTGGTTTGGCCAGAAGGCGTAAAAACCCTCGTAAGTCCATCTACCGAACAGTACGCCTCCCACATCGGCATGAGCGCCTCCTGCCTCTTGCATCGCTGCGAAAGGCGTTGCCCAACCGCCATGCTTGAAACCATCGCGAGTGTCCTCGTCCGGGCGTCCTGGTGCCTGCATCACTCCGTCGAGTGTCAGGTTTGTAAAAACAATGATCTTTGCCATCTGAATCCTTCTTGTGCGTCAAATAGCTTGCCGCCGCAAGGCATCTGCTGTTGATTCATCCATCTCAATGACTACGGCCTGCATAAGTTTTACCCTGAGCGAGCGGTCAACTCTGGCGTTCGCCGAGGCAGTAACAGAGCCCGTCCGGTGCCACTACGAAAAAGACTTTCCATGAAGTGTCTCCGTGTCGATCTATTCGGAAGTCGGCCTCTTCTTGTTCCAAGCCGTTCGACTTCAATTCCGCGAAGGCCGCTTCGACATCATCAACCTCAAAGAAACATCCTTCCTGGGCCGGGTCGCCTCCATTTTCGGCCAGACCCATCTGAATGCCATCTCTGCCGAGGACGGCAGACTTGAATGGCGAATCTTTCCGTGAGACAACCTGGAACCCCATTATCGTTTTGTAGAAAGGAATGGCAATTTCCACATTCGCCACAGGCAGGTTCATTTTGTCTTCTTGATACGGCCAGGCGCTTTTGAATACCGCTTTCATTTCGGTCTCCCCAGTGCTCCCACTGCCAGGCACCACACTGCCGGCGCTGGCATCGCCAGGTAATTCATCTGCCATGCGCTTCCTGTTTTCCGAATGGCTTCAAGTAATCCTCATCGTGCTCAAGCTTCACGATGAAAGGTTTGCACGAACGTCTGTCACCCTCGAACGAATCAATGCGAATACTTGCGAATGACGCCTATTACTATGCCCTGAATGCTCACTCGATCGGGCGGTTCGACTACGATGGGCTGATAATTCGGGTTGGCAGGTTCGAGCCGTATACGTTTGCCTTCGCGATAAAATCGCTTCACAGTCGCGTCGCTGCCATCAATCAGTGCCACGACCGTCTGGCCATTCTCAGCCGTCTGGCGCGATTCGACTATCACGTAGTCGCCATCCTTTATGTGTTCGTCAATCATCGAATCTCCTCGCACACGGAGCGCGAAGGTACGTCCTCGTCCGAGCATGTCAGGCGGGACGGATACGACCTCGTGGCTCAGGATGGCTTCGATAGGCTGGCCCGCGGCAACCGTGCCTAAAAGCGGTATCTCGAAAGCTTCTTCTTTCTGTTCTTGTTTTACGATCTCTATTCCTCGGCTCGCATGCGGTATGCGGCGTATCAATCCCTCGCGCTCAAGTGTCGATAGCAGATGATGAACCGTAGCGGGCGATCTCAAGTTGAAATGCGCCCGGATTTCCGCGATTGTGGGCGCGTAACCGTGCGCCTCCGTAAACCGGCACAAGTAATCGTAGATTTCGCGCTGGCGTGGCGTTAAAACCATGATTCGCTCCCTGTTTGCCGGATAAGCCAGTCAATGTCGTAGCCTGTCGTGTAAAGATTGCCGCTAAGGGTTGTGATCTCTATGCGGTCTTTCGCTCTCCGGGTCCGAATCCTTCCGATTTCCCGACCGTCGAGAAGCACTCGGTCGTGTCTGCACCATCCCCTGAGGGTTGTTATCCTGTGACCATGCTCTATTCTCACGTTTGCCTTGATAGCTTGCTGAAGAGTCATGCCTCAAGCACACCTCACTATTTATTTGCCTGCCTGGGAGGGCTAAAAAATACACCGAAAATATACGAAAATGATCGAAAATTGTCAAGCAAAATTTTAATGAAGACGGATAAAATTTTTAGGTTCGGTTAAATGGCCTGAGAATGCCTTATATTTTGCGGTTTTCTGACGTGCTAGAAATTGGATGGGCGAGGAGTTGCTTTGGGGTAAAGGTGAAAGGTAAACATTTCGAGGCGAGCGAAGTTTTTGGTTTTCAGACCACCTGCCGTCTAATGATCTATCTCATCTTCGATTATGAAGAAGCCCGTCATGCCGCCTCCCGATGTGACATTGACAATGGGGGACGCAGAGAGTCGCACCATTGCGCCCTCGACTTTGCCCCGGAAGATAAAGGGGTTTGTGTCGACGTACATCTGTTCGAGTCCCCATCGGCGCTCATCGAATATCGGAAATTCCTCTGTGCGAAGGTTCAGTATCTCCTGCACGACGTAATCGTCTTCGAGGGCCGTTGTCAATGAGTCATCCCACTCGGACTCAGTCGACCTGTTGCCGAAAAAGATGCCGTGACCTCCATAGTCGTCATTGGGCTTCAGGATGAATCCGTCCCGGTTCCGGCGAATATAATCGAGCAAGTCGATCTGCTGCCCTTTGTAAAGGGTTTTACTCTCTGTTACACGCCTCGTCCAGGGAACCGAGCGCCGTATCACCTTCCTCTCCAGAGGGGTGAACCAGTTCTCGTGCTCTTCGTCGGTCAGCAATTCGAAGCAGGCCTTTTTGTGCAGCGCCTTGCAACGGAAAGGATTGATGAGACAGACATCATGGTTTATATAAGCGCGGACCATGGGGTGAGTCTCGTCATAGCGCGCGAGGAATTCATGAATGATGATGCGTTTGTACACAAGGTTTATTCGAAAATCGCCCCGGCGCAATGTGCCGCCGCTGTAGTCTATGTCATCGGGCGTACAGATGATCGTCGGAACCCCGCGCCCGACGAAATAATTGCGCAGCAGCATGAATTCATGGGCCGTAGGCAGGTCCGCCCAATCGATGATGGCGATGTTGGGCGCTCCGTGTCCACCCCATTCACTGTATGTGGAAAGCATCGAGCGCAGCAATGCCTCGGCTGGCATGAACTGGCGAAGGCGGTAGCGTTCGGCGAAAGTTTGCAAGGCGCGGATTTCAAACAAGACCTCGTTTAGACCTGTTTGATCTGTGAGGCTTGAGGGGTTCTCGGCGTTGTATTCGACGAACTTCACTTCATCGCCGAATACGAATGCGTCGAGTCGAGTGGTCACGGCCAGGCTCGAAAATCCGGGATGGACCAGGGCCAGGCTTCGTTCTCTGTCGGTCAAACCGACGCGGTCCATCCAAACGGGTTCTGCCAGCATCGCCGCTCCTACTTTTTCGAACGCTCCTGCGAGAACCTGTGAGCTGTGGGCAAGAATTTCATATTGATCGAGAGTGAGCAAATGCGGCCGCAGAGCAACTCCTATCTCGCGTTCGCCATAGAGCAAGCGGCGCGCACTCATCTCTCCTTTCAATCGCGCGAAGAGCTCCGGCGTGAGATCGTCGCTTGCGGCTAACAGGTCGTGGTATAGCTTAATCGCTCGTTCGCGCATAGCTTATGATAGCATACCGCCACAGTCTTTCAACGACAGCCCTGCTTCACTGTTTATAAGCGAAAGACAAGGTTGAAAGAGAGGCTTTGTGATTGTGGAATTGAAATTGGAAAGGTTGCTGGAACCTTTGGCGCGACACAAAGGGCTTATGCAATGGCTGATAATTCAATTGTTGATATGGAGGCCGAGGTTCGTTAAGAACCGTCTACGACTGTGCGGGCTTGCCGTTTAAATCCCGACTTCGCCCACGGCGTATATCTCCGATGTGGGTTGCTCGGAGCCGCCTTCAGGCTCAAGCGTGATGGCAGCGGCAGCGAGCCGTGTCGTTTTGTCGGGACCGCTGACGATTGCAAATCCATGACCTTCGTGGTCGGCTTTGATAAGCCCTGCGCTTATTTTCGCATCTGAGGTAACGAACCAGAGTTGATAAACTTTCCCCTCGGGCGGCGGCGGCAAATCGGCTTCGACGACCCATCGGTTGCTCTGAACGTCCCAATATATCCTTACTGTAGATGCGGGAGCAGGTTTCCCGCCCGCAAGCGTCACCATGCGCGCGCCCGGAGAAGTGAGCGCCGATTTGATCTCCGTCAATTGGTTCGCCTTTTCATTTTCACGAATGGCCTGTGCCCTTAATTGGTCGGATTCGCTTCTCGCAGATGCCAGTTCCGATTGCAGTGTCGAGGCATCTCGCGCAGCCTGCTGCCAGGCAAAGAGCGATACAAGCGCGAATATGGCCAGCGATGCCGCGACGGCCCAAGGCAGGGAATTGCGTGTAAACGATCTCCGGGGCGAAATAGGCATAGGGGTTATCGCCTCTTTGTGCTCAGGGAAAGCGGTGGCGGGCAGGTCGTACTGTGATTCTCTTTCTATTCTGGAGGTGAGCAGGTCGCGCAGGTAAGGCGGAGGCATGGCGGCCGGTGATGCATAACCAAGTTCGCCCACTACTTTTTCAAATTCGATTAATTCAACCTCACACACGCGGCACCCATCACGCAGGTGATGCTCAAAAGCGCGAGCCTCATGTTGGCTGAGTGCGCCGAGCGCGTATAATGCGGCTTTCTCCTGTTCTTGTTCGTTGACCTTATCGTGCCTCACTTCGGTAGTCCCTTCCTGCTAAAACATATTAATCCGCCGTTTCATAAATGATCCTGTAATTTTGCCTGTTATGCCTGACAGAATACTTGCGACTGCAAAATCAAACTTTCAAATCCCACTACTTTCGGACGCTTGTCCGATACCGGTTTGAATCATTGAGCCAATGGATCCCCTTCGCCTTGATTCTTCAAATTTGTCCCTCTAACACCGGCCTGAGCATCTCCCGGAGTTTTATCATTCCGAGTCGCGTCCGGGTCTTGACCGTGCCCAGCGGCTGGCCGAGTTGAGTTGCGATCTCACTGTGGCTCAACCCCGAATAATAAGCCAGCTCTATGACCTCTCTCTGTTCGGGCGACAATTTATCGAGCGCCGAACGCACAAGCTTCTTCCGTTCGGAAATGACGGTGTCCTCTTCGGGACTCAGCCTTATATCTCTTGCTTCTCCGACGGCTTCGAGCGGCTCCTTGCTCTGCTGTTCTTTCTTGCCTGAACGAAGTCTGTCTATAGCACGGCTCCGCGCAATGGTCATAAACCATGCCAAAGGTGCGCCTCGCTGTCTATCGTAGGTTGCAGCTTGCCGCCACACCTGCGTATAGACATCGAGCAAGACCTCTTCTGCCGTAGCACGGTCGCCCAATATGCGCACTATCAGCCCGAAGATCAGTCTGTTCGTCGCATCATATAACGTAGCCAGGGCGGATTGATCGCCTTCCGATACTTTCTTTATAAGTTCTATCCAGTCCTGATCACGTTCTCGTTTTTCGATAGAGTCTCGGGGTGACCCCAACGTCTCCTCCTTCGTTCTTATTCTACGCAGTGCCGCTCTTTATGGATTTGCAAGAACGATAAGTTCTTTCCTCTATATCAATCTGTCCCAAACCGCATCACTTAAAGACCACCTGATGATACACCGAAACCATTATTATGCCCAAGCCGAAGGTGCAGCCTTTTCTTATAAGCCCTAGAACCCTTGCGTTTGTGTGTCTAATGATCTCAGCCACTTAGCCATCTGCTCGCTACTCCGCTAAGTGCTGCAATACTTCGTATAAAACCTCTCTGCCTCGCTTCTATTGGAAAAAGACCGTTTCATACTTGAAACAGTATTGCTCGTGTGCTATAGTTTGGGACGCAGTTAAGGTGGGCGATAGGAGGGAGATAAAGAATGGATACAGCGGTTGTTGAAGAGAGCGTTATGGAAGGGATACTTGCGAGTTTATCCGAGCCTTTGCCCGAAAAGGTCGTAAAGCAGAGGGTAGGATGGATAGGCGCAAACGGCGAAGAGCGATGGATCGACTATATAGACTGGCACACGGCGGCAGACATTTTGGACAGCGTATGCCCGGACTGGTCGCATGAGGTGCGTGACATAATTGTTATCGGAGACCTGGTCGCGGTAACAGCCGCCATAACCATCAAGGGCGTGACTCGGTGCGGCATAGGGGTGGGCCAGGTATTTGATGAGAAGGGCATAAAAGGCGCTGAGCATGATGCATTGAAGCGCGCGGCGGTGAAATTCGGCATCGCCAGGTCGCTTTACAAACGTGATGAGAGGAAGCGCAATAACGGCAACACCCTCGAATCGAATCAAAATGAGGCGGGAGATGATCGCGGAGTCACCGAAAAGCAACTCTCTGCGATATATGCCATTGCGAAAGCGAAATCGCTCGATGCCCGTCTCGAAGCGATGGCCCTTTTTCGGTCTGAGCCTGAGCAGTTGAGCAGGAAAGCGGCGAGCGACTTGATAGATCACCTCAGAAATATTCGTATAAGTGCTTGATCGCTTTTTTTGAATGGATCACAGAATGCGGCACGAGCAATCGGGGTTTCTTCGTGCCACAGGTCCGGGCCGGACGTAACCCCGGCCCGGACCATATTGAGTTATGACGGATGTCTGCTTCTCACATCAACACAGAATGTAAGCGTTACGGATGCATAAAGAATCTGCTCGCCTGCTATGCGAATTGCAGGTACTCCGGCCGTTGCGACGATTTGCGAAACGAGTTGATCGATAAGACCGAGGAGGCCGCCCGTGATATAAACGCATACCTCGGCCAGCGAGGACTCCCTCTTGTCACTGTTCAGATACAGAAGCGGGGCGTGAAATTCCCTCAAGCCTCCGCGTTACCGGTCAAACCCAAACGCCGTGCCGCTCCCGCTGCTGTAAGTAAAATCAGGCAATCGCGCTCTCACGCCATTTTGGATTCGAATGATTCGACCGCCGGAAGCCGAATATCTTCAAAAGCTACGCTCAATAAAAGACCGATCAACGCAAAAAAGAGCGCCAAACCCCGCAGGCGAAAATCTGCCCGGCAAGGCTCTTCTAAAAAGTCCTCGTCATCTTCTGTCGAAAAGGCTATGAGCGAAACTCCGAACGCGAGTCATAAACCATCAAGCCGGACTGCCGAGGGATCAAAGAAAAAGAGATTGAGGAAAAAAGTCGTTATGAGAAAGAAAGCAACGCGCTCCATTAGTGCGAGCGCCATAGAGAAAGAGCGATCTTCAAGCAATAAATCCGGCGAGCGAGGCGCGACTTCAGGCAATGCCCCTAAGGCAAAAGTCGCACGCAAGAGCAGCACGCGCGCCACCGGGTCGCGCCAACGAAAAGGAAAGGTCTTTATAATTCTGGAGGGCGATACTGCCTCAATAGTCGACGAGCAAGGCTTGATGGCGCACCTGATCTCCGGCTCTTCATCGAAGGCGAGATACTTTGAAGCGAGCGAGGTCGAAGCGCGCGTGCAGATAGTGCCTAAGAAATGATCGTTCGTTCTCTTTTCATAAGGTGTTCAGAGTACCGGCTTCAGCCGGAATAACCCGGCGTCATACGGGTTGCCTCCGCCTGAAGGCGGTACTCTCAACTCACCGTAGATGAAGTATTATCCTGGGCCGACCAGTTGTTGGACGCGCTCGACTACATGCACACACAAAGCCCGCCGGTAATTCACCGGGACATCAAGCCGGAGAACATGAAACCTACGAGTCGAGGCAAGATCATATTGCTCGACTTCGGGTTGGCGAAGGGCCGGGCGTCGGGCATGTCGCAATCGCGGAATAGAAGCGTGCCGGGATACACGCCCAATTATGCTCCTGTGGAGCAGATACTCAGAGCGGAT
>JAKEHD010000429.1 GCA_022615215.1 Blastocatellia bacterium | reverse complement strand
TGAATAATCGTGGGCGCTCTAACGAATTCGCCTGATGGGATTGAATCAGGAGAGATGACTTGAACCATATCTTCGGAACGAATGGCAGGCAATTGCCCCTCTACAGGCTCTGTTCCTTTTGTTGTTGATGAGATGTCTGAGCTACTCTGCCCGTCCTCTGTGCGTTGCCTTTCCACAGGTATGAATTCTTTCTCCCCGGCCCTGCGCATGGCGAGATGCAGTTCGCCAACAGGCTGGATTTCTCCGCCAGTATGAATTGCGGTAGTCTTTCCTAACTGTCTGGTCAACCATCCCAAGTTTTCCTGGACTTGCGCGATCTCTTCGAGAGTGCGGCAATTGAGCAAATCCTGTCTGATCAGTTCCAGAAGAGCGTTGACGGCGGCCCGACGTTGAAATGTGTTCGTTATAAGGTGAGTGACAGCCTTCAACAGTTCGTCCCGATTCTGTTTTCCCACGTGTACTAACAGCGAAGTTAGGAATGGCTGCGGCAGTAATATGGCTTCGTCCCAATAAGCAAGGGACTGTCTAAGAAACTGCGCTGCCCGTTGAGGCTGCCGTCTTGCACGCACCATCGCCACAAACGTGGTAGGCACTTCGATGGGCAACAAAAATAATCGGAAGTAACCTGCCATAAATGCCACGCCTACAATCACGACTTCCATCGTGCCGGCCGCAATGCCGCCGTACACCACGCCTAAAAACATGCTAGCCGCCACGCCGAACGCCACGACTCCCACCACGCCTACAAACATGTCGACCGCCAAGCCTCCAAGCACGACTCCCAACGTGCCGACCGTCACGCCGAGCAACACGTCTTTTGAGCTATCAACAAAGTCGAAAGGGATTTCTTCTACAAGTAAGAATAGAAGTACAACAGTGACAAGAATCTCGATAGCAACGACTCTCAACTTCCGCCAAATGTCAATTTGATTAACCTTTTCCCTGAGGCTAGGGCGAAAGAAGATCATAGAAAATTGCCACAGGCAATCGTGCAGGAATTGTTTGATCGCTTGCATCAGCGTTCGTCCTCTTCGCGCTCGACCGGAATCTCAACCGATACAGGGCCAACCGAAATCTTGCCGCCTTTGAATCGGCTAAAGAGCCGGTTCCACCATCGCTTCTGCTTTCTACGCGGCGGCGGGTTCCTCACTATGACCTCGAAGGCTTCCGAGAAGACCCACCATCCGAATTGCTTCTTGACAGGGACCATCAACCCTCGCCGCTCCAAATCCATCAGCAACTCGTCATCGGGGTGCCTTCCGCCAAAGCCCAGCGACCAGCGCAGCGCCGCCCGCTCTCTGGAGGTCAGCTTGGACCACAAGTAGTGCAGGTGATCTCTGGCGCTCCGCTCGAAACCTTGCTCCCACTCCGCTGCCCGCCCGACCTTCATCTCGAATAGATGATAGCATGCCAACTGAAGGAAAAACGGGAATAACCCCGCCAGTTCCTTGACACGCGCGAGTTCCTCCGTCTCTAGGGGAATGCCCGCCGAATCGAAGCCTGCCCGAACCATCTCTTCTGCTTCACCCGGCTTGAACAATCCGAGGTCCATACGGCTGAAAATATTCCAGAAAGGAGAGGTGGCGATTCGCTCATCGCGGCACAACTCGGCCAGGGAATGCTCCGTCGCCAATATAAATGCGAGGTTGCCCGATTGCGCGAGGCTCCGCAGTGAATCGAAGAAGCCCCGCGAGAAGGCCGCCTGCTTTGTCACATTCTCGAATTCATCGAGACAGGCGATTACTTTCTTGCCTCTCACGATTCGTTCGAGGTCGCTAAAGCCGTTGCCGTCTTCGCCCAACGCTCGGCACATGAGTTTGTAAAAGCTCTCTTCATCTTTTACGTCCGGCAGATCGCTGTAAAAAGCCTGGAAGCCCTCCCCGATATGTTGCTTTGCTGTCTGGGTGACGTGATAGAGAAGCGATGGCTTGCCTATGCGCCGCTCACCGACGACCGATATGCATTGCAATGTCTTCAGCCTGTCGAAGATTTGATATAACTCCGTCTGCCGTCCGAAGAATTTGCGGGGATCATCGATGAATTTTACCTGTGTAAATGGATTCGATGGCGTTTGGGCATCCATCTAAAATCGCTCCTCCTGTTGCGCGAAGATGATTCTGCGTGTGGCGACCTTGAGAACTGTGGTCTTGGGAAAGATATTCTTATGTCGCCTGTAATGCAAGCACGATCTCTCACAGGAATATCGCTCTCATCGGTTGATGCTCCCCGCGCATAAGGAAGCAAGGGCTGTGCGGTCTTTGCCCATTATATCAGACAGATCGTTCAGTATGTTTTTTGTTACATTTATTCGAAAGGTAGTGTATAATGGCCCTGTCCATAAAAGGACACCCCCACTGGGTCGTCACGGTTTCAGAGAATAGATTTCAATAGATGCGGATTGGGAAGAGGATGTCGGAATTATATTCTAAGTCGCATAAGGCACATCGCCGCTATACGGGCGCGCCGGTAAAAGCTTTCTGTCGGAATCGGGTGGAGCGGGCAGGTTTGAAGGCTCTCAACATGCCTCTCGGATTGCGCTTGCGTCTCGGTTCGCAAGTGATTGTCCTGAGTGGCGCGAGACGGGCGAAAAATCGGCGTTGTGGGGACGCCGCCCGTCTCGCTTTTTTTGCCTTTTCGGGCAAAGCCGCGGGCGCTTGACAACCTCGGATGTTTGCGCGCGACATTCTCTTGAAGATACGGCATAAGGTCTCGGACGAGAGCCTGACCGATGGCCGGTTGGAAAAACTACTGCTCGCTGTTGAAGCAGTCGTATAGAGGTATAAAGATGAAGAACCGTCATAAATGGCTTGCCTTCCGCTCGCCTGACCGCAAAATCACATACAACCTGCCTGCTGCGGACGGCTGTTGAGCGCAGGCAACAACGGGCTTGTGCTCGCAATCTGCGCGCATTCGGCGCAGGCGAGCAGATCAGGCGTTCTCTTTACGGTGCTGCGGTTTCTGCCTGTCAGGCTGCGGCTTTGCTTCATGCTCTTTGAGAGACTCCATGGAATGGATTATAACCATGCGTTCTTCAGGCGTAAGGCGGAGAGCTTCCTCCATTATCCTGATAAGATCGGGGTTTTCGGCCACTTCCTGCATCATCTCCAGGAAAGACGTTATGTCCGGCGGGCCTTGCCCTCGTCGCCGGCCGCTCTCGGGCTCGGGCGCATTACAGGCTACGGCGAAAACCTCATAAGGGTCTACGCCCAGCCCGCACGCCAGGGCTGAAAGCTTGTCTATAGACGGGTTACTCGCTCTGCCGCGCAATAGGTCGGCCACATATCCATCGGTTATTTTGCCCCCGGATCGGCGCTCGATCTCCCTCTGCTTGAGGTGCTTCTCCTTCATCACGCGCCTGATATACCGGCTCAATTCTCCGTCGCCCGTTTTACTCATAATCAAGCTCCCTTCCAAAGTTGCCCGATATTATCAGATATTCTAAAATATCGGTTGACAACACGACGAAATTCAAATACTATTTCGCATGTCTAAAATAACGGGAATTAAATAGTAGAACAAAAAGCAGTTTTTGGGAAGCCTTATGTTAGCGTCTAATAAATCGGAAGCCATTTTAACGAAGCCGCCCCGGAGCGGCCGGGCATTTTTATCATTTTTTAAGAGTTTCAGCATTTCGAGTTTCATTCGTGAGCTTATCTGCAACGGGGTCGCATCAATGCGACAGATAGATTCTACGGCTCACGAATACTATGCGCCGCGTGCGGCTCTCCTGCCTTCGTGGAAACCCAATTACAACACGCGCAACCACCTGAGCGATAGTCCTCAGTTCATCTCGGGCAATTTGCCCGTCGGTGAGCCTGGACCCGTTCAGTTTTTTAGAGCGAACCTCCTCAAATCGAGCCGACCGCAGCGCATAGACGGTTGCGCGTGTTCATTTTTTCTCTTTTCAAACGCACTCATACAACACCGTATGTGGCCGCCTGACGGTTTAATGCAGATATTCGATAAAGGTTCCTTTCTCTTAGCGGCTGGAGAGGGGCGTTCGCAGCGAGGTTCATGATACCTGGGGGGGGCCTCGCTGCGCCACGTTCCCTCTCTTTTTTTCACACTCCTCATAAAAACAGTGGTCAGTGATCGGTGGTCAGTTTTTCGTCCTTTCCGGTTGTCGTCACTGATTTCATGAAAGACTCCTCTATCATCCCCGCTCTTGCTCGGTTCAGCACGCTCGTCTCCTTCAAACTGTGCCGAACTGTTCACCGGTCTATCATATCTCACCGCCGCTCTCTTCAAGCTTTTTTCTGCCCGACAGGTTAGAATAGGTCGAAAGAGCGAAAGAACAGAGACTGGTTCGGCAAAGTTTTGGAGAGATCGAAAGGAGGCGCTCGTGAAGATTCTCATCGCAGGAGCGACCGGGTTGATAGGCGCACGGGTTTGCCTTATGCTCGCGAGCGAAGGCCACAGAATAGTCGCATTGTCGCGCTCGCCGAAAAAGGCCATAGATTTAGCAGCCGACGAAACACATAAATGGGAGCCGGAAGCCGGCCCGCCTCCGATTGAATCCTTGAAGGAGGTTGACGCGATAATTCACCTGGCGGGCGAACCCGTCGTCGCGCGGCGATGGGGCGACGCGCAAAAGAAGCGCATACGCGATTCGCGTGTGATCAGCACTCGTAATCTGGTCGAGGGAATCTCTTCTATCGAGCCGAGACCGTCGGTCTTCGTATGCGCCTCGGCCGTGGGATTCTACGGCGACAGGGGAGATGAGCGACTCGATGAGGGCTTGCCGTCGGGACAGGGTTTTTTGAGCGACGTTTGCCGCGAGTGGGAAGCGGAAGCCGCCCGCGCCGCAGAAGCCTCCATAAGGACGGTTCAGGTCCGAACAGGCGTCGTGTTGAGCACGGAGGGAGGCGCGCTCAAGAGGATGCTCCCCGCATTCAAATCAGGAATTGCGGGCAGGCTCGGCGATGGGCGGCAGTGGTTTCCCTGGATACATCTGGCCGATATAGCGGGCATCTTTCGACATGCGATTCTCACGCCTTCGCTCGAAGGGCCTGTCAACGGCGTAGCGCCCGGAATAGTTACCAATGCCGGGTTCACCGGTGAGCTTGCGCGGGCTTTGCATCGGCCTGCGTTCCTGCCGGTCCCTGCCTTCGCATTGCGCCTGCTAATGGGAGAGATGGCCGACGTGCTGCTCGCGAGCCAGCGCGCCATGCCGAAAGCCGCGCTGGAATCGGGCTATAGCTTCGAGTATCCGAACCTCACTCCGGCGCTCGAAAATCTGCTTGCCGAAAAGAAAGCCGGGTGATGCGTGATGCTTTCTGTGCAGGGGAGCAAAGGTGCGGGGGTGCAGGGGTGCTTTTCCTCTCCCCTGCCCCCTTGCTTCCATCACGCATCATTAATTCTAAGGTTTAAAAAACGAATGAAAGAGGTTAGATTGAAACGATGAAAATATTTCGTTCGCGCAATTTTGTTACAGCGGTCGCGTGGCTTGTATGCGCAGCGGCCGTTTCATCGGGGCAGAGAAGCGCATCCGGGCGAACCGGGACCGGCGGAGAGCCGAGGGCCGACCGGCACGTTATAATGATTTCGGTTGACGGGCTTGTGCCCGAATACTATACTGCGCCCGCCCGCGCAGGGCTTCGAGTGCCGAACCTCGTTCGCATGAAATTAGACGGCGCGCACGCGGAAGGTGTCGAAGGCATATATCCTTCGGTCACATATCCCGCTCATACCACGCTCGTGACGGGTGCCCGCCCGGCCCATCATGGCATAGTTCAAAACCGCATCTTCGAAGCGCCGACCGAACGTCAAACGCGCGAGTGGTACTTCTTCGCCAGAGACTTGAAGACCGAAACGCTTTGGAGCGCGGCCAAAAAAGCGGGCCTTGTGACGGCCGCCGTCGGATGGCCCGTTACGGCCGAGGCGGACATAGATTATAACTTCCCTGAGATATTCGACCCGCTTGAGCAGCCCCTTACGGGCAAGCGCGCCATACAGTATGCGACTCCGGGGTTGCTGGCAAAGGCGTTTGCCGCAGGGTTAGGCAATGATACGAGCACCGACGGCCGCCGCACCGCCGTGAGCGAATACATAATCAAGACACACAAACCGAATCTTATGCTGATCCATCTGGTCGAGATGGATGGAGCGCATCATAGGCAGGGCGTCGGCTCGCCCGCCGCCCTTGAAATCGCAGAGCGAATTGACGGCTACATCGGCCGCATAGTCGATGCCACGCGCGCGGCCGAAATATTCGACAAGACGACTTTCTTCATAGTGTCGGATCACGGATTTGCGGCGGTCGAAAAGAAATTCGAGCCTAACGTTGTGCTCGTCAAGGAGAAGCTCATAACGCTCGACTCTGAGGGCAAGCCCGTCCGGTGGAAAGCCGCCGCCTGGCCTTCGGGAGGCTCGTGCGCCATCCGCCTGCGCGATCCCGCAGATAAAGAGACTGCGGCGAAGGTCGCAGATATTTTCCGTTCGATTGCCGCGCGCCGCCATGCCCCCCTGAGTCGCGTGCTCACTCCCGACGAACTAAAACGCCTCGGAGCCATCCCTGAAGCCGCGCTTATGCTTGATGCCGCTCCGGGCTACATGTTCGGCGAAGAACTCACCGGTCCAGACATTCACGAATCGAAAGACTATCGCGGCCAGCACGGGCATTTGCCGTCGAGAGTGGAGATGCGCTCCTCGCTGATCGTTTATGGCGAAGGCGCTCGCGCGGGGGCGCGTATGACGCTCGCTCGCATGATCGATATCGCTCCCACCGCTGCGACGCTGCTTGGCATAAGCCTGCCCGAAGCGGAAGGAAGAGCGATAAGAGAATTCCTCAAGCGCCGATAGTGGTCAGCCGTCAGCCGTCAGCCATCAGCTATCAGCCATCAGCTATCAGCCATCAGCTATCAGCTATC
>JAKEHD010000428.1 GCA_022615215.1 Blastocatellia bacterium | reverse complement strand
AGGGAGTCCCGGTCAAGGAAGACTCTCTCGTTACTGCGATCTTTTTCCTCAAGTAGGGCCAGGAGGTCGCCTGTCGCATGCTTGAGCAGAAACCACGCACCGACTTTATGGAACCACACCCACTACGGACAAATCAGAAATTCTTCCAGAAATGATTCGGAGACCGTCTTGACAGTCACCGAAGCCTGTCCGTTAAAATTTACTCTTTGCGCACGGCGCAAAATCGGCCTCTATACGAACCGGGGTAAAATGGCATTAGACAAAATAACAATTCGCGGAGCCAGACAACATAATCTCAAAGACATCAGCCTCGAAATACCACGCAATCAGTTGACAGTGGTGACAGGGCTTTCAGGCTCAGGCAAATCGAGCCTCGCATTCGATACCGTTTACGCAGAAGGTCAGCGCCGATACGTGGAATCGCTCTCGGCCTACGCGCGTCAGTTTTTAGATCAGTTGGAGAAGCCTGACGTCGACTCGATCGACGGGCTTTCGCCCGCCATCTCCATAGAGCAGAAGACCACCAATCGCAGCCCCCGCTCGACCGTAGGCACGGTGACTGAAATATACGATTATCTCAGGCTGCTGTTTTCATCCATAGGCCAGCCCCATTGCCCTCGATGCGAGCGGCCCATCTCGCGCCAGTCGATAGAACAGATCGTTCAGCAACTCAACGAACTGCCCGAAGGCGAGCGCGTGATGATACTTGCCCCGCTCGTGCGCGGGCGAAAAGGCGCTTTCAAAAACGAATTGAACAAACTGGCGCGTTCGGGATTTACGCGCGCGCGCATAGATGGCGAACTGCGCCAGCTAGACGAAGAGATCAAACTCGATAAACGGCGCAATCACACGATAGAGATAGTCGTCGACCGGCTTCTCATAAAACCCGGCGTTCAGAAGCGGCTCGAAGACGGAGTCCAACTCGCCTCCAAGCTCACCGACGGCATAGTCCTCATCTCGATAATCGACGGAGAGGAACGCCTGTATTCGGAGCGGATGGCCTGCCCCGATTGCGGCATCTCTGTGCCCGCGCTCGAACCCCGCTCCTTTTCCTTCAACAGCACCTACGGGGCATGCGCTGCGTGTCACGGGCTTGGGTTCTGCACGGAGGTCGACCCTGCGAAGATAGTCCTTGAGCCGCTCCTCCCCATCAAGGATCAGATATGCTTTCCCGCAGACCGCAGCATCAGCAATTATCTGCGCGACATTATGAAGGCTCTCGCGGAACAATCAGGCGGTTCGTCTGATATGGCTTTCGCCGACCTGCCGCCGAAAGCCCAAGAGTCATTCTTTCACGGCTCGAAAGAGAAGCTCACGCTTCGCTATGGCTCTTACGAATACCGGGCGCAATGGAAAGGGGCTATCAATTATCTCAGAGACCGCGCGGGCCGGATGAAGAGCGAAATCACTCAGGCGGCCCTCGATGAACTCGTATCGCAGATCGTATGCCCCGCGTGCAACGGGCGAAGGCTGCAACCTGCTTCATTGGCCGTCTGCGTCGCAGGCCGCACCATCGCCGAATATACGGAGTTGCCAATATCGGCCGCCGTGCCCGTTTTCGAAGAGGTCCGGCTCAAAGGCCGCGAAGAACAGATAGCCGGTCTCATACTCCGCGAAATCAGGCAGCGTCTCAGCTTCCTCGAAACCGTAGGCCTCGGCTATCTGACTTTAGATCGCGCCTCGGCTACGCTTTCGGGCGGCGAAGGTCAGCGGATAAGGCTTGCGACTCAGATCGGCTCGCAACTTCGCGGCGTGCTATACGTGCTCGACGAGCCTTCGATAGGATTGCACCCGCGCGATAATCTGAAGCTCCTCGGCACCCTTGAGCGATTGCGCGATCTTGGGAACACGGTCCTCGTGGTCGAGCACGATGAGGAGACCATTCGCCGCGCCGATCACGTAATAGACCTCGGTCCCGGCGCAGGCGCGCACGGCGGCGAACTTGTTGCCGAAGGGAAGCCCGAAGAGATAGCCCGCTCACAGGTGTCGCTCACGGGGCGTTACATATCGGGCGAGATGGAGATAGCTGTGCCAGAGACGCGCCGCGAGTTCAACGGCAAAGCAATAACCGTATTGGGCGCGCGGGCGAACAATCTGAAGAACATAGATGTCTCTTTTCCGCTCGGCCTCTTCATAGTCGTCACGGGCGTATCGGGATCGGGCAAATCCACGCTCGTCGAAGACATCCTCTATCACAGCCTCGCGCGCAAACTCTACAAAAGCGTCGCCGTTCCGGGCGAGCACGAGGAAGTCGAAGGGCTTGAGCACATAGACAAGGTTATCGAGATAGATCAGTCGCCCATAGGCCGCACGCCGCGCTCGAACCCCGCGACTTACACGGGGGCCTTCACGCCCATAAGAGAGCTTTACGCGATGCTGCCGGAATCGCGCGAGCGCGGCTACAAGCCCGGACGCTTCTCGTTCAACGTAAAGGGGGGCCGTTGCGAAACCTGCCAGGGCGATGGGATGAAGCGCATAGAGATGAACTTCCTGCCCAACGTATACGTCTTGTGCGACGTATGCAGGGGAGCGCGTTACAACCGCGAAACCCTGGCCGTGCGTTACAAGGGCAGATCGATCGCGGACCTGCTGGACACGACGGTCGAGGAAGCCTTGCCATTTCTTGAAAACATCCCGCAAATCAACACGCGACTGCGGACATTGATGGACGTGGGACTCGGCTACATAAAGCTCGGCCAGTCGGCCACTACGCTTTCGGGAGGCGAGGCGCAACGGATCAAACTCGCCAAAGAACTGTCGAAGCGAGCCACAGGTCGCACGCTTTACATACTCGACGAGCCGACGACGGGATTGCATTTCGAGGACGTGCGCAAGCTGCTAGACGTGCTGCACCAATTGGTCTCGCGCGGAAATACCGTGCTCGTAGTCGAACACCATTTGGATGTCATAAAGAGCGCCGACTGGATAATAGACCTCGGCCCCGAAGGCGGAGATGAAGGCGGCCGGGTAGTAGTTGAGGGCACGCCCGAAGCGGTGGCCCGGTGCCGCCGCTCATACACAGGCCAGGCCCTTCGCCCCCTGCTCAACGGCGACCGCGCGCGCGCGTCCGCTTTCTTCGACCACAGATGACACAGCCCTCAGTCCTCAGCCGTCAGCCCTCAGCCCTCAGTCTTCAGTTCATGGTCTGATAGCTGATAGCTGATAGCTGATAGATGTGTTATCTGTGGTTGCTCCGATGCCGACTGCGATGTTGTTCCGGCGGACGACCGGTGATATATACTGCGCGCGGGGCCTGCATGAAAGTATTTCCAGAGAGGAACGCTTATGTGGAGTGCGCCGCCCTTTTT
>JAKEHD010000427.1 GCA_022615215.1 Blastocatellia bacterium | reverse complement strand
TAGCTTTCTCTTCAATTCGATTGCCTGAATGGCTTTGCCCGGTTGAGTCAGTATCCCCAGGCCGAATCTGAACAATCGCCCCCAACCGGTCTGCTCGGCGATGAGAATAACCTCAGCGCCCTGCTTGCGCAAATAGGCCGCAACGGCCATAAGCAGCGGCCCGCTACCTGCGACGACGACTCTCTTTCCTTTGATCGGAAGGCCCGATTTGACGAGCGCCTGAAGTCCGCCCGCGCCTGCAACACCCGGCAAGGTCCATCCCGGAAAAGGAAGGAACCTCTCACGCGCGCCCGTTGCGAGAATCAGTTTTCGATAAGCGATCTCGCAAACGCCTTCGAGCGTTTCGGCTGTGAGCATTCCGGTTTCGGGTTGATTTATAACCCTCGCCCCGCAAACGAACTCGACGCCCGCATTCTCGACTTTTTCAAACCAGAAGGTGGCTTCAGGCGTTGTGGGCCTGAGTTTTTCTCCGCGCCATATCTGCCCGCCGGGACCGGGGACGCCCGGCAGCGGTTCCGGGTTGTCGTCTATTATCATCACGCGCCCGCTGCGAAGCGGGACTACCCTTTGAGACGCCGAGTATGCCGCAGCAAGGCCCGCAGGCCCGCCGCCTATTACGGCTACATCGCACGTGTGATGCGCTCTATTCATCATGCCTGATGCGTGACTGCACCCCTGCTCCCCTGCACCTCTGCTCCCCTGCAACCCGGCGCTATTCATCGGTCAATACCTGCATGCCGTCTCGACAGGGTATCTGGCAACTCCGGCAATGCGCTCTTCCGTCAATCGTCACGCGGCATTCGAAGCATATCCCCATGCCGCACAAAGGGCCGCGGGCTTCGCCCGTCACAGAGCGTCGAAACATATCCGCGCCCGCCATCATCACCGCCGCCGAAACCATGCTGCCGGAGGGGACCGTCACGCGGACGCCGTTTACAACGAGGGTTACGCTTTCATGCATGGGCGCTCTCCTGCACCATAAGAACTAGCGAAATGGGGACCGCCTTCTTTAGATGGCGGGGGAAATTTCGCGCTGCCGCAGCGACCTTAATGGTCGCAAGGCGACCATTCCCTGGTTAATAAAATGGCGGTTTTTAAGTGTCGACATACGACCTGGAACCGCCAAACCAGTAAGCTCTCTTCGACAAACCGATCAGCGCATAGTGAGAACGTACCTCACATGGAATTAAAGGGTTCTTCCTCAGTGCCGCAGACTAGAGAAGCATCTGCGGGTGATTTTAGCCCTGATCGGGTAGATATGGTGGTCACAGTCTTTCAACTCCCACTTCTCTTAGTCTAGTCAACCCTATATCACAAGGATTCAGTTGCTACCCTCATCGCAAGCCGCCCCCTTTAGGGGGCGGTGGTTGACTCTCACAGGCAGATAGGGCGCTATGGGAATTTCAGATTCTCGATTCAACAACTGATCGACGAGTAACTTGGCCGTCCCAAGCGAAGTCGTTATGCCAAGCCCCTCGTGACCCGTTGCAAGATAAAGCCTTTCGCAGCCCGGACACGGACCTATCAGAGGAAGCTTGTCTGCCGTCGCCGCGCGGAACCCCGTCCATGCTCGTATCGCCGATAGCTGCGCGAGTCGAGGCATATAATAGCATGCGCGCTCGATCATCTTACCGAGCATCGCGGTTTCAACGCCGGAGTCCTCCACTCCGTATTGGCGCGATGAGCCTATCAACAACTGTCCCGTTCGCCTCGGTTGAAGATTGAAGGCTACCGAATCCGATGTGAGCGAGTGCGCGCTTTTCAAATAGCCGAGTTCCACGAGTTGATGATGCACGAAACCCGGATAGCGATCCGTTATTAAGAGATGGCCCTTGCGTTTTTGAATGCCGAGCCCTGGTGTGAGTTCGGGCGACCAGCTACCCGCTGCATTGACCGTGAGGGCGGCTGAAATGAATGTGCCGTCGCCTAGCTTCACGCCGTCTTCGGTCAACCGGGTGACGGGCTGTCCCGCGAATAAGACCGCCCCTCTAGCTTGCGCGCGTTCGAGCAGGAATCGCGCTGCTGAAGGCGGATAAATAACGCTATCGCCCGGAACGCGAAGCCCGCCCGCAAAGCCCTTTCGGAGATTGGGTTCCGCCTCTTCGAGAGATCGGCTGTCAAGGGCTTCGACCGTCACGGCGCGATCTTCATAGAAATTTTTTTTGCGCGTCACCTCGGCCATCTCTTCCTCATCTGCGGCGACCCATATAGTGCCGCACTTTTCGTATTCAACGACGGGCGGCAACTCTTCAGCGAGACGGTCCCATAGGATTTGCGAATAACGGGTCAGCGCGAACTGGGCTTCCGAGTCGTCCATAACGACTATGTGGCCCATGCCTGCCGCGGTGGCCCCGCCTCCTATTATCTTGCTTTCGATTACGGCGACGCTCATACCCTCGCGGGCGCATTCGGCAGCGCACGCCGCACCGACTATGCCCGCGCCGATTATTGCGACATCATAAGCGGCGGATTTCATTTGCGAATTCCCATGCAGAACGGGTCGTTTTCATTGAAGATGAGATCGGCCTCGGCATTCACGAACGCAGAACCTTTGATGTGCGGATATATTTTATCCTCTATGATGCAGATGCCGCCTTCGAAGACGCTGCCTATGATGCTCTCCTGCCGCCACACCTGATCCTCCTTCAGCTTGCCGTCCCGATAGAGACAGGCCATCTTCGCGCTCGTGCCCGTGCCGCAGGGCGAGCGGTCATAAGTCTTTCCGGGAACCAGCACGAAATTTTTGCTGTCTACGCCCTCGATGCGCGAAGGGCCGAAAAGCTCTATGTGATCTATCTCCTGGCCGCTGTCTCCGGTTATCCCCTCGCGCGTGAGCGCCTCGCGCACCTGACATGCGTAGTGAGTCAACGCTTCTATGTTGCCGGGCGACAGTTCGAGGCGGTGATCGTTGATGAGGAAGAACCAGTTGCCGCCCCACGCCACATCGCCCTTGACCTTGCCATATCCGGGAACCTTTATAGCGACATTCGCCTGAGTCCGGTAGCTCTCCACGTTCTTCACAGTCACCTCGCCTGAGTCGTGAAGCAACGCTCTGACCATGCCGACGGGGGTCTCTATGAAGTATGCGCCGGGCTTTATCATTTTCAAAAAAGCGAGCGTGGTCATAAGCCCTATCGTCCCGTGCCCGCACATTCCCAGATAGCCCGCTTTGTCGAAGAAGATCACGCCTGCTGTAGAGAGACGATCTACAGGCTTGCACAGCAGAGCGCCCACCATCGGCTCAGACCCGCGAGGCTCGCATACTACGGCCGTGCGGAAATCATCGTGCTCGGTCTTCATGCGTTCGAGGCGTTCCGAGAGCGGACCCTCGCCAAGCTCAGGCCCGCCGCTTATGACTACGCGAGTCGGCTCGCCTCCAGTGTGCGAATCGATCACGCGAACGCGCTTTGGTTCGGTATTCGTCATGCAGGTAGTCTCCATCCATCAGCTATCAGCCGTCAGCCATCAGCCGTCAGCCGTCAGCCATCAGCCGTCAGCCGTCAGTCTTTATTCTGATAGCTGATAGCTGATAGCTGATAGCTGAT